>JBEBGU010000461.1:0-4352 GCA_040081325.1 Prosthecobacter sp. | reverse complement strand
CAGCCTGGGAAAGGCGCGAATACCGCTGCCACCGAGCCGCCGCCAGCGGCCAGCACCGACGCCGCCACGAAGACTGGCAAAGAGAAGAATGTCGAGCGCGGCAAAGTGGCTCAAGCCGCCCCCATCGAGCGCATGGTGCTACCACCCCCCAAGGCACCGCCGCCTTCCGTCGTCCAGATCAGTGGCGGCCAGAAGAAAGACGCACCACCTCCGCCACTGCCCACGCTTGTTCATGTCAAAAATCCCGCACCGTTGCCAGAATACAAACCGCAGACCCCCACCGTCTTTGCGCCGCGCGGACTACTGGTCAAAGCCGCGCTAGTCATCACGGTGGACTCCTCATCTTTAGAGACGCCACTGCTGGCGCTGGTCACAGAGGATGTGTTTTGGAATAACAAACTCATTGTACCAGCAGGTACGCAAGTCAGTGGTAAAGCCAGCCAGGGGCGCACGCGTGACCGCATCGAAGTCAAAGGCACCTTTGCCTTCACCTGGGCAGATGGCCGTGAATACAGCATCAATGGCGTGGCACTCGATCACGAGCGCCTGCCAGACGGCAGCTACGGACTCACCGACGGCTCAGCGGGCATCCGCGGGCAGATCATCAAAAACGATCAATATGGCGAACTCAAAATCATGGTTGCAGAAGCTCTCAGCGGCATCATGAACAATCAGCAGAGCCAGTTCCAAACCATCGGCGGACTGGTGCCTGACAACACCAACCGCAACTCCGCACTCGGCGGCGGATCAAGCGCCGCGTCTGCGTATTCACAATTGCTCACCAAGAAGCTCGACCAGGATCTCGACTTCGTCCGCGTCGCCGCTGGCACACAGTTTTATATCTACACGATGGATGTCTTTGAGCCAAACCTAGCCAGCATCGCCGGAATCACTCAGGGTGGAAAACCGACCTCAAGCTGGCAGATCGCTGAAGAGTCTTATGCCCGCGCTCAAAAAGAAAACAGCGCGGCTCTTGGCGCTGCTGCGGAGGCAGAAACGAAGTCCCGAGATGCTGAAGCCCAGGCTATACAAAACGGTAACGTGGACCGCGTGCGCGATCTCGTCAGCAACACAGCCACCCCCACTCGCACCACTGCTCCAGCCACGCCTATGAAAACCGTTTCCCCCAATCCCTAACGCACCCTGCCGCTGCCCATGAAAGCCCTGACCCATCACGCCCTTCTGCTGCTCGTCGCACTCGTCTGCCTAAGCGCGTGCAAATCGAAGAAAGAAAAACTTTCTGACAACCCACTCGCACGGCCTGAAGACGAACAAGAGCTGGCCTACATCCCCACCTTTTCAAAAGGCGTCGTCGCCGGCTGGCCGCGCGGACGTGCGCTGGATGAGCATGACACCTCGCGCGTCAGGCTGGGTGAAGAAGTCCACGCCTATCACCTCGGTCGCTTGCCCTCTCGTGATCGCCGCGAAATGCATGAAGCCCACACCGTCTATCGCGTCGAGCAGGATGCCCGCTGGGACACACGACTGCCAGCCACCCCCATGTCTTCACGCGGCGTCGCCCTCGGCATCGTCGAGCCATCACGCGCCGCTGTGCCTGATGACGCTGTCGTCGAGCAGGAGCGCCAGCGCCTCGTCGCCATGTCGGGAAATTTGCAAAAGAAGATGGCTGAACTCGGCCAGATCCAGGAGCAGCTCCAAAAGAAGCAGATGGCCTTCGTCGAATCTGAAAAAGACTCCATCGCCATCCAGCAGCGGCTGGGTGAGATCATCGGCGAGCGTGACAAGCTCACTGAAGACATGAAGAACGCCAAAGCGCGCATCCAGACTCTCGAAGAGCAGCAGCGCCTCGCTGAAATCAGTGCCCAGCAAAACTTCGGAGGAAGTAAAAAGAAGTGAGACACCTGCCTCATGCTTGACCTCGCTCACATCCAGGGTCTCACCGCCTATCTCAAAGAGCGCATCATCGGCCAGGATCATGTCGTGCCGAAAGTCGTGCCCATCGTCCAGAATGGCGAGATCGGCCTCAGTGATCCAGGCAGGCCGAAAGGCACTTTTCTCTTCCTCGGCCCCACAGGTGTGGGCAAGACGGAGATCACGCTGCTCATGTGCGAGTACATTTTCAAAGACGTGGCCAAACATTGCATCCGCCTGGACATGTCTGAGTACCAGAATCAGGAATCACTAGGCTTGCTGTTAGGCCAGGGTGAGGGCAGCCGCGGCAACATGGGCCGCTTTTATGATCGTGCTGAAGGCCGTGGCATCATCCTCTTTGATGAGATCGAAAAAGCTCATCCGCGCGTTCTCGACATCTTTCTCCAAGTGCTCGATGCCGGGCGCATCACCGTCGCCAATGGTGAGACGCTGAACCTGTGTAACTTCTACATCGTCGCCGCATCCAACATCGGAGCAGATGCCCTGATGGAGCTGAAAAACAGCCCCATGAGCACTATCGAGCGCTTCATTGAAGATCTCGCTGCGGCTGAGCTGCGTCCAGAAGTGCTCGCCCGATTCAACGTGCGCTGCGTCTTCCAAAAACTCGGCTATGCCGCGCAGAAACAGATCGCCAGTATCATGCTGAACAAAGAGATCAAACTGCTGAAGAGCAAAGGCTACGACCTCACCGTCGGCAAAGGCGTGCTCGACATCCTCATCGCTCAAGGAGTAGAGCCGCGACTCGGCGTGCGCCGCATGAGAGCCACCGCTGAAACGAATTGCCGCCATGCCGTGCGTGAAGCTCTCATGGCGGGTCGCCCGACCTCAGGAACCCTCGTCGCTGAAAATGGATTTCTCGTCATACATCCCTGATCGCGTGTGGCTCTTCTGCCGCGAGTGGAAGCGTGAGCTGATCCGCTACGGCTTTGCCTTCACGTTCTTTTTCATCGCCCTCGGCACCAGTCGCTGGGCGCTCGCCGCCGCCATCATGCCCAGCATTGGCATCATGATGGTCTATGACCGCTGGGGCCGGCCCTGGCAGAAACGTGGAGAATCCATGCTCAAACCTAAAAAGCCATGAAACATCTTTGGTTAACCATGATCCTGCTCATCAGCGCCTGCACCCAGCCGCTGCCGCCCCAGCGCCTCTATGATGGCGATGCCATCCCCGCAGGCAGCGCCCTCGTCTTCTGGGTTCACCATGACGAGAGCGGCTGGAAAAAATCCAACATCCATGTCAAAAGCCTACCTCGCCGCATGACCGTGCGTGAGGCCCGCCTGTGGGCACAAGGCACCGGTGATCGTGATGCCGGCCTGAGCTGGACCCACTACTACGTCGCCGTCACACTTCCCGGTTCGGCGGCTACTACACTGCGCACCGGCATCTACGAGCGCCCCACGCGCCCACAGGCTCTGTCTGCATATCCGCATTAGCCGTTCTAGGCTTCGCCATTTCAATCACACCATACTATGCCTGAAGAAAAAGAAGAAAAAGCCGGAGCCGGTGAATCACTGGGAAAAGGAGCCGGCGAAGCTGTTGGCGGAGCCGTCGGTAAGACCGCAGGCAAGGCGGTGGGCAGTGCCGGTGGCGGAGCCGTGGGTGGAGCCATCGGAAGCGCGGTACCAATAGTCGGAACGGCGATCGGCTCAGCCGTGGGCAAGCAAATCGGTGGGCAAATCGTGGGACAGATCGGCGATCAAGTCGGCTCACAAGTCGGTGGTGCCGTGGGCGGGGCTGTCGGGGGTGCTGTGGATGAAGGCGTGGACGCTGCGGGTGAAGCCATCGGCGGCGCTGGAGGTGGCGATGCAGGCGGAGGTGCGGGCGGCATTCCTGGAATGGACATGCTCGGTGGCGAGGGTGGTATTCCTGGAATGGACATGCTCGGTGGCGAGGGTGGTATTCCTGGAATGGACATGCTCGGCGGTGAGGGCGGTATTCCTGGAATGGACATGCTCGGTGGCGAGGGCGGTATTCCTGGAATGGACATGCTCGGTGGCGAGGGTGGTATTCCTGGAATGGACATGCTCGGCGGTGAGGGCGGCATTCCTGGAATGGACATGCTCGGTGGCGAGGGCGGTATTCCTGGAATGGACATGCTCGGCGGTGAGGGCGGCATTCCTGGAATGGACATGCTCGGTGGCGAGGGTGGTGGTATCCCTGGAATGGACATGCTCGGTGGTGGCGAGGGCGAGGGCGCTGAAGGTGAAGAGGCGGGCATGGCCGAGGGCGTCGGAGCTGGAGTCGGTGGTGCTGTCGGCAAAGGTGTTGGGAACGCCGCGGGCAGTGCTGCGGGTGGAGCTGTTGGTGGAGCTATCGGCACAGCGGTGCCCGTGATCGGGAATGCAATCGGCGCGGCCGTAGGCAAGCAGATCGGCGGACAGATCGTTGGTCAGGTGGGTCAGCAGGTCGGGTCCAGCGTCGGTGGTGCTGTGGGTGAAGGTGTGGACACTGGCGTCAA
>JBEBGU010000460.1:0-4356 GCA_040081325.1 Prosthecobacter sp. | reverse complement strand
TCGCGGCGAGTCAGGAACCCTTTATCAAAGACGGCCAGCTCGCAGGCGCCGTCACGCTCGTCTGGAAGGATAACCAACTACTCAGTCACGAGGCCGTCGGGTTTCAGGATCTGGAAACCAAGACGCCGATGCAGAAGGACAGCCTCTTCTGGATCGCCTCCATGACCAAGCCCATCACCGCGTTCGCCGTCATGATGCTTCAGGATGAAGGCAAGCTCAGCATCGACGATCCGGTATCCAAATATCTGCCCGAGTTCAAAGGCCAGATGCTGATCCAAGAGAAGAGCGAGGCGCAGACCGTGCTCGTCAAACCCGCGCGCGCCATCACCATCAAAGACCTGCTCACCCACACCAGCGGTCTCGTCAGTAACTCACCGCTCGATGCCGATGCACTCGACGTCCTCACGCTCAAAGAAGCCGTCATCACCTATGCGCTCAGCCCCTTGCAGTTCGAGCCCGGCTCCAAGTGGTCCTACTGCAACCCCGGCATCAACACCCTCGGACGCATCATCGAAGTCGTCAGCGGTGAGGAATACGCACGCTTCCTGGAGAAGCGCCTCTTCAATCCCCTGCACATGAAAGACACCACCTTCTGGCCCAGCAAGAGCGAGCTGAAACGGCTCGCCACTTCCTACAAGCCCACAGCCGATGGTAAGGGCCTCGAAGCCACCCCCATCAAGTATCTCACCCCGCCCTTCTCGGATAAAAAGCGCACCCCGCTGGCTGCGGGCGGACTCTTTTCCACCGCCGAGGATCTGCTCAAATTCTACCGCATGGTCCTCAACGGCGGTGAACTCGACAAAAAGCGCTACCTCTCCGAAGCCACGCTAAAGCTCATGACGCAGAACCACACCGGCGACCTCAAGGCCAGCTTCACCGAAGGCATGGGCATGGGACTCGGCTTCCACATCGTCGTCACACCCACAGCCGTCACCGCCACGCTCAGCCCAGGCACCTTCGGACATGGCGGCGCTCACGGCACCCAGGGTTGGATCGATCCCGTGAAGAAAACCATCCACATCCTGCTCATCCAGCGCGCCGGATTGAAGAACGGAGATGCCTCCCCGATGCGCCAGGCATTCCACGAAGCCACGGCCAAGATGCTGCCCTAACAGGCACTCACTTCAGGGATCATCAGCGGATGCAGGCTTGCTTTGTGCCTGAAAGTGGGTTTCAAGGGACATCACATTTTTAACTGACCACCATGGAATCAATCGAGATCGCCCGACTTTGCGCCAAATATGCCGATGAAAAGAAAGCGGATGACATCCTCCTGCTCGACTTGCGCGGACTCTCCCCAGTGACAGATTTTTTTGTCATCGTCACCGCCAACTCCAATCCGCAACTCCGTGCCGTGCGCGATCAGATCGTCGAAGAGATGCGTGATCAGCATGGCGTGAAGCCGCTGATCAGCGACGGCACTTATGAGAGCCAATGGCTCATCGTTAATTTCCCGAACGTCCTCGTTCACATCCTGTCCCCCGAGAAGCGTGAGTTTTACGCCCTCGAAGAACTCTGGGGCGATGCCCCCACCGCGATCTGGCAGGAAGAAAAGCCCGAAGCCCCCGTCGCCAAAAAGCGCGCTACGACAAAGAAAGTCGCGGCAAAAAAAGTGCCCGCTAAAAAGGCTGCCCCAGCCAAGAAGGCCGCCGCTAAAAAAGCCGCGCCCGCCAAGAAGGCTGCGAAAAAGAAGTCCGCTTAACTGGGAGCCTCAGTTGGGGGCGCTACGCTACCAGCACGTAGGTTGGGAATGTTTGGCGCAAAAAGCATGGCTTCATCCAAGACCACCTCCGCCAAACTTCCCGACTCTGGAGGCTTTGCTCGGTCTGCGTGATCGCCGAAGACCATCGGGAAGTCGGGCGAAGGTCATCATGGGCGAGACGACATTCTTTGCGCCCGACATTCCCGACCTACTACAGCTCCGGCACAGGTGGCATTCCATCACGCATCAGATCGCTGGCGTTCTTTGGCGTGATCAGTGTGGGCGCTAGGCGATACGTGGGCTTCAGGGTGAAGGCAGGCTCGGTCAGACGACGGGAGATAATCCTCCAGGCCATGTCCACCAGGATCGGTTGATAGATGCTGCCATCCAGATCACCTTGGCTCACCAGAGTCAGACCGCCTTCTTCACCGAGAAAGCCGTCCGTGCCGATCAGCAGCACATTCGAGCGCTGCTCCCCGATCGCTTCCCCTGCGCCTAAAGCCATGGCATCATTGTGCGCATACAGCACATCGAAACTGCGTTGTAATTTGATCGCCTCAAGCGTGCGCTCCTTACCACCCAGCTTCGTCCAGGCACCCGGCGCATCATGCACTACCACGACTCCAGGCGCTTTGTTCAGCGCCTCGGTAAAGCCCTCATGCCTTGGCGTGCTTAGCTCGCCCAGTTCATCTCCCCGGATCTCCACCACACGGCCCGTCACCTCAGGCTTGCCCTCATCCTTGGCTAGGCGAGTCAGTGCATTCACTGTCAGCTCACCGGCTAGGCGACCCAGCTCACGCTGATCGCATAAAAGCACCGTCGAGCAGGGCATGGCAGATGCCTTCTCCCCCAGGCCGATCACCAGCACGCCCGCCTGCACCGCCGCGTTCACTTGATCAAACAGCGCCGCGCCATCCACGGGCGTCACCAGGATCGCCAGAGGCTTTTCAGCCATCGCCTTGCCGAACTGCTCCACCTGAGTGCGAGCACTCCCTGCTGCATCATGGGTCAGCAGATTCACCTCCGTATTCATACCGATCACTCGCAGCAGATTTTGCTTCTGTGCCATTTCATAGGGCCGCTCACCGTGCGCGCTCAGCAGCACGATGCCGCGTATCACCTTCGCCTCTGGCCCCGCATCACGTTTGCAGCCAGAGACCAGAGCGAAAACCGTCAGCAGAAAGAGATATAAAACGCGCAGCATCATGTGAGCGCCGATGAAGCCATGAAACACCTCTTCCTACAAGCTCACTGTTTCACTTCTCTCAGATGCCCTTGATCCGATTGACGCTGTTGACCGCATTGACGCTTGCTCTTCGCATCTGACTCCGATAAAAACCACTCCATGCGCCACTCGCTCCTCATCCTCGCCACCCTCACGCTCGCCCTCAGTGCTCCTGCCGCTGACAAGCTTAAAGTCCTCATCGTGGACGGCCAAAACAATCACAAGTGGGACATCACCACCCCCGTGCTCAAAGATGCCCTGGAGAGCAGCGCCGCCTTCACCGTCGAAGTCAGCACCACCCCACCCAAAGGCTCGCCCGCCGATGCATGGGCGAGCTGGAACCCCACCTTCAGCAACTACGCCGTCATCGTCAGCAACTACAATGGCGAGCCCTGGCCGCAGGCCGTGCGCAGCAGCTTCGACGCCTATGTCAAAGGCGGCGGCGGTTTCGTCTCCATCCATGCCGCCAATAATTCTTTTCCTGAGTGGAAAGAGTATAACCAGATGATCGGAGTCGGCGGCTGGGGTGGGCGCGACGAAGTCTCCGGCCCGTGGCTCTATGTCAAAGATGGCAAACTCTTCCGCGACACCAGCGCCGGCAAAGGCGGCGCACACGGCGCGCAGCACGAGTTCATCGTCGAAATCCAAAACGCCGATCACCCCATCACCCGTGGTCTGCCGAAGCGCTGGCTGCACGCCAAAGATGAGCTCTACAGCCGCCTGCGCGGACCTGCTGAAAACGTCGAAATCCTCGCCACCGCCATGTCCGACCTCACCGCGCAGAACGAGCCGAACCTCATGGTCCTCAGCTACGGTCAGGGCCGCGTTTTCCACACCACCCTCGGCCATGCCGACTACTCCATGCTCGATCGCGGCTTTTACGAAACCCTCCAGCGCGGCACCGAATGGGCCGCCACTGGCGACACTAAAGCCACCGCCGAAGTTCCCGCCGACTTCCCCGGTGAAGATAAAGTCGCCCTCGTCAAACTCGACGGCTACCCCAAGCAGGCACCCCCAGCGCCGAAGAAGAAGTAGGCGGCTCCCATCACCGCCTGAGGGGCAGCATCCCCTGAGTCGGTTCGATGGGACATCGAATGGGCAGGCCTCTACCCACGCCTCAAGCGTAGCGGGCTTACTTGCCTGAATATTCAAGCCGAGCGGCGTGATATTGCGGGAAACCTTCACCGCACGGAGGTTTGCCAGATGAGTCTCACGGCACCACGCAGGCGCATCCTTGCCGTGCAGGCGGTGATTCTCCCGTCCGCTCACAGCATGGCGAGAGCACTGGAGGTGCGCCTCCCACCCCTTCGGCGCACAGCGGCGTCTTGGGAGGTGCGCCTCCCGACCCTTCGGCGCACCGTCGCGACACTGGAGGTGCGCCTCCTGCCTGCTCGGGGTCTCGCGGTGGAGTCAGAGGCGTGCCTCCCGG
>JBEBGU010000459.1:0-4357 GCA_040081325.1 Prosthecobacter sp. | reverse complement strand
GATCACCAAGGAGCACGTTGTCATTTTCCGAAATGCGCTCATCGAAAGCCTTTCGGCGAAGGCCGCGAATCATCACCTCAAAGTGGTGAAGATGGTTTTCCGCGCTGCTAAGCGTGATGGCTACATCGTGGATGATCCTTCGGAGTTTGTGGAGACGGTCAAGGAGAAGGCCCACGAGCGAAAGCGCCGCCGTCCTTTCACTCTTGAGCAGATTCGCGCCGTGCTTGCCCACACCGATGATGAATGGCGCTCCATGATCTTCTTCGGCCTCTACACCGGCCAGCGCATCGGAGACATTGCCCGCCTCACCTGGGCGAATCTCGATCTCGACAGGAACGAGATTCGACTCATCACCCAAAAGACAGGAGCGCCGCTTCTCATTCCTATGGCCGCGCCTCTCCGCGAACATATCGACACACTACCAGCGCCAGATATTCGGCCCGATCTCGCGCCACTGCATAGCCGCGCCTGTGCCATCGTGGAGAAGCAGGGCAAAAGCGGCACGCTCTCGAATCAGTTCGCCGATCTTCTCGCCCTCGCTGGCCTTCGGAAGAAGAAAAGCCATCGCACCACCACAGGCGAGGGGCGCGGTGGTCGCCATGAATCCGAAAGCCTTTCCTTTCACTGTTTGAGGCACACTGCTGTTACTCTGCTCAAGGAAGCAGGCATTCCCGCCGCCGTGGTGCAAAAACTCATCGGCCACGAGTCCGCGCAGATGTCCGAACTCTACACCACTGTAGGCGAGGAAGCACTCAGCAAGGCCGCTGCCTCCATGCCAGTGCTGTGAGGATCTCGCGCATTGCGGGAATTTTCCCCGCCTCAAAATCCATTCCATCGGACTATCTGACGCTCTCTTTTTACCCTCCTCCATTGCACTGCTCCAACTGCTCCACAGAGTTCCTTTTTGTCAGATGCTCAGTGAGCCGCCCCTTAGCGTTACAACAGACGGCTCCAACTGCTCCACAGAATTCCTTTTGTCAGATGTGACAGCCCACGATCTTGAGTTGAGTTGTCGTGTAGCTGCCGCTGCTACTTTTTATGTTACCGCAGCATGGCCCGCTCAGTGTTCCCACTTTTTGATACTACAGCCTCACACGTTGCCGCTACCACCGTTCATATCTTCCCGGCCATGATCGCAGAGATTCTTTCCATCTCTCCCGCCCGCCGCTCAGAATCGCCCTCTCGCGCTGCCAGCGTCATTTCCGCCCGTGTTGCAGCATGGGCTTGTCCCTGAAGTGTAACCGGATAGTATGCCGGGCGATGCTCAACGAATCACAAACCGCACCGATGCCGGGGCCGCAGAGCGCGTGCGACGGCTCGAATCCTCCCTGCGTCCCGATGGAGCGCTGTCAGCCAATCAATCTCTCCATGCATTCACAGCCGCACAACTTTATCAACTGGGAGAGAGAAGCACTCTTACCTTCGCACAAGCGTTTGCAGGAGTGCTCAGACGATGAGTTGTAATCTGTGAGGGGCCGCTCACGCCGCCAGCGCCGCTTTCACGCGTTGCACCGTGCTTGCACCTTTGCCCGTGATCTTAGCCGCATTGCGCACGCTCTGGCCCGCCTTCAAAGCGCGGACAATATCCGTGTGCTTGCCGATGAGTTCCGCTGCCTCAAGGCTAGAACCTTCCGGCCTGCCCAGCTTCACGCCTTTACGCCGCGCCTCATCCAGCCCGCTCTTGATGCGCTCCACGAGGGTTTCCTTCTCAGCCCGCGCCATCTCCGCCAGCAAGGCCAGCATGATAGCTGCCGCTGGATTGCGCTTCCCGTTCGTGAGCAGTGTTTCAATGCTGTGAGCGTGCCAGTAGAGGGAAACGCCGCACTGCTCCAGAGTCTCCACGAAAGTGTGAGCCACGCTTGGCCGTCTCGCGATGCGTGAAATCTCATGCACGAGCACCTTTTTGATTTTGCCCGCCTGTGCCAGTTCCTCGATCCTCATCAGGCCGGGGCGCTTGTCCTTGTCGGCACTGCCTGAAATCGTCTCCTCGCAGACTTCCACGACCTCCCAGCCCTTCGCCTCTGCCACGGCCTTTAGCTCGTGCTTCTGGCGCTGTGTTTCCTGCTTGTTGGTGGAGACTCGGACAAGGATGGCGGCTGGAATCAGTTTCATGGTGGTATGGTTTGGAATTGTTCCACAATACCAACTGTATTCAATTAATCAATAGATTATTGAAATACAGTCGTGCCGCCTCATTTTCACCCGCCAGCCTTGGTTTCTCGTTCAGTTTCGCTTGAGTGATTATTTGAATACACCCACAACCACGCCATCCATGCAGCGCGGTCATTCTTCTTTCCATTCACTCTCCCCAGTGATCGCTTTGGATGGAATCACGCCCGCCGTTGCCTCCCCGTCATCTGCAAACATCCCCGTTGCTCCGCGTCATCCAGTGCATACCTTCCCACCATGACAGCTACCCAAGTCATCGCCGAAATCGAAAGCCTTCCCGCACAGGAAAGGCAGATGGTGTTTCTTCGCGTCCACGAGCTTGAGGAAACCATGATTCCTGAATCCTTCCTGCAAGGCATGAAGGAAGCCAAGCGCGGCGAATTGTTGGACATCGAAGACGCTCACTTTCAGTTCCCGCCTGTCTAATGGCCTATCGCTACCGTGCTACGCCGCAGTTTTGGCGCTCGTATGCCAAGCTCACCGAACGTCAGCAGGCATCCGCCCGACGTGCATGGCCCATCTTCAAAGAGAACCCCTTTGATCCACGCCTGCGAACGCACAAAATAGCCAGCCTGTCAGCTCGCTTTGGCTGCACCATCCATTCCGTTTGGATCGAGGGAGACTTGCGCGCCGTGTTCTTCCTCGACGGCTCCGACTGCATCAGTGTGGACATCGGCACCCATGCCATTTACCGCTAATAGCGCGTAGATTTCATCCATGTGGACAGCATAAACTACAGCATGGCCTCTGCCGCTGCGGAGTCAGCAGTCCCCGCAGCAGCAGATGGAGCAAGCTCCTGTCTGGGCGGCTGTCCAGCTTTGTCCCAGATGACCGTATCCAGCCTGACCTGCTGAGTCTGATTGGACGGGCCAATTAAATTCGACATGGGGGAAGATGTCCAGCCCTCATTGCTCCGCCTCCTCCCATGGCGCTGCTTCCATCCCGATTTCTTTTCCCTCGATCTTGAGCAGATGAGCATACCGGCCATTGCCTGCAAGAGCAGCATACGCCGCCTTGTCCTTGCAATTCGCCAGCTTCATCAGCCGCCGCACTGCCTCGCCTTTCGGGTAGCGCACGCGGCCATTGTCGAACAATTCGCGAATGTTTTTCTCGGTGATCTTCTCATTGTGTCCGCCCGCTCCACCACCACCGCCCGCACATTCTGAGAAATCAAAGTTCTCGATCTCATCAAAGCCTCTGTCTGTTTGCTGCAAGGCGTGCTTCGCGCCCTCGCTCTTGCCGTTGGAGTTCTTGAGCAGCGTTGCCACCACGCGCCTGTCTCCTGATTGCTCGGTGACACGTTCCAGCTCGATGATGGTGCGCGGCTTGCGCCTCAAGACTTGATGCCCGCTGATCGCGTGCAATCGCCCATTGCCCTCCGTGTCCTCACTCTTGGGTTTGCGACGATGATGCACCAGCAACCAGCAAGGGCGGACTGGCAGCCCGTAGTTGATCGCCTTCATACCGCGAAACATGAATGAGAAATCCTTCGCCGTCTCATCCACCACCGCACTCGAAACCGTGTCCAGAATCACCAGCTTGATTCCTCTTTCTTCCACGATGCGCCGCGTATGCGCCACAAAGCCAGCGTCTCCCACGTCCATCGTTTCCGGCACATCCGTGATGTGAATCCAGTTCTCGAAATTCTCCGGCAGTAATCCCGCCGCGTGCAATGACTTGAGTTGATTCGAGAGACGGCGCTTGTTGTTTTCATCTCCGATCCACAGCGTAGCAAACGGGCACTTGATCTCGTTTCCCAGCCAGCGCCCGCGCCCCCATGCCGCCTTTGCCATCAAGTCCATGATGGCCCAGCTTTTCCCCACCGATGGGAAACCAAACAGCATTGCAAACTCTCCCACCTCCAGCACCGCATCGCCGCACAGCACCTCGCCTGGCTGCTCCACATAAGAAAGCAAAGCCCGCACGTCTAACAAATCATACGGCGGCGCGGATGCCTCAGCCTCGCGGCCTTTCTTCTTTCCATTTCCACTCTCCAGTGATGGACGTTGGAAAGCCGTCTTTGCTGCCTCGTTGCCCGTCGCCTTCTCTTCATCGCTCAGCACCTCATACGGCCCGGCGCGCTTTCCCTTCGTTGTCGCACTCATGGGCAAACCTCCATCAGTTGAGGATTCACCCGCAGACTTGCCGCGCTCGCCTTCGCGAACACTTCGCCCAAGTCTTTGATGAG
>JBEBGU010000458.1:0-4365 GCA_040081325.1 Prosthecobacter sp. | reverse complement strand
TCCAGAAGCAGGTTGATTTCCTGCCCGGTGGCGGCACTGCCGCAGGTCAGCAGGCCTCGGCAGAAATGAAGCACAAAGTGCAGCAGAAAAAGCGCACTTCGATCAACAAGTCCGTGCCGATGAAGAAGATCGTGAGCACGAGCCAGAACTCGGCGATCTCACTCCCTGATGCGCCACCCGATCTGCTCGATGTGCCAGACGTGAGTTCCATGATGGGCGGCGGCTCGCTCGGTGGTGGCGGATTTGGAAAAGCTGGCAGTGGTGGTGGATTCGGCACTGGCATGGGCATGGGGGCTATGCAGGGATTCGTGAGTTTGCCGCCATCCATGAAGCAACGTTGTGCGCCACAAGAGCGCTTGCAGAAGCTCTCTCAAAATGGTGGCAGCCCGGAGTGTGAGCGTGCCGTGTCGAATTCGCTGGAGTGGCTGAAGTCCAAACAAAATCCCAATGGTTCCTGGGGTGGCTCAAACAAAGCGGCCATGACCGGATTGTCTCTACTGTGTTATTTGGGACGCTGCGAAACACCCGATTCACCCTTCTATGGTGACGCAGTGATGAAAGGCATCATGTATCTGATCGAGCTATCCAAGAAGAACGAGTTCGGAGCCATCACGGAAGACTTTAAAGGCAACGCAGGAGCCTATGAGCACGGCATCGCGACCTATGCGCTCGGTGAAATGTACACGCTGGCTCGAATGGGCAGCAAGGAACTCCCAGGTATGAAGGACGCCTTTGTGAAAGGCGTGGAGCTCGTCATCAAATGTCAGAACAAAGCAGACGCGGGTAAGGCTGAAGGCTCGTGGGATTACTACACCAAAAACATTTCTGAAGGCAGCCCCACCTCGAAGCGTGATGACCTCTCCGTCGCGGGCTGGCAGTATCAGGCGCTGAAGGCAGCCAAGTTCACCGGCCTGAAGATTGAGGGGTTGCACACAGCCATCGACAAGACCTGTGACTACATCGAGCGCATGCAGTCAAAGGACGGCGGCTTCGGTGGTCAGAATCGTGATCAAGCCTACAATCAGTGGAGCCTCACCGGCACTGGCGCGCTTGGTTTGCAGACGCTGGGTAAAGGTCGCACCGTTTCGATCAAGAAGGGTATTGAGTTTCTGCGTAAATTCATCACCGCAGAGCCGCTGGACTGGAACAAAAACTGCAACTTATACAGTTGGTACTATTACACCCAAGCCTTCTTCCAAACCGGTGGTGAGGACTGGAAATTCTACAACGCGCAGTTCCTCCCGCAGATCCTCGCTGCGCAGAATCCAGACGGTAGTTTCAAGAAAGCACGGCCCAATATGCCAATCGCTGATGCTGCCGATCCGATCTATCGCCAATGCCTCTGCACCCTCCAGCTTGAGGTCTTTTACCGCTATCTAAAAGTCGGTGATCGTGAGGAAGAGTCCTTCTTCGATCGCAAGTAAAGGAACCGTGCGCATGGGGCTATAGGGAGTCTTCTTTCTGCTTTTCATTCCAGCGAGTCATCTGTTAAGACAGGACTGATGCATCGCCTGAGCCATCTGCTGATCAGTCTCGCTTTCACCAGTCTGGTGCAGGCGCAGCTCAGCTACACCGGTGGGGTGGTGTTTCAGGATTTTAATTCACTACCAAGCAGCGGTACTTTTTCCTTCACCAGCAAGGGGCCGCAAGCACTGGACCAAGCACCGATCAATGCACTGGCTGCGGCAGGCTGGAGTCTGTACGCAAATGTGGGCACGCCCTTGTTCTTCGCTGTCGATGCAGGCGGTAGCACGACGCCCTCCGTTTACTCCTATGGCACATCTGGCAGTCAGGAGCGGGCCTTGGGTTTTCTTGCCAATAGCACACGCACCTCTCGCGCTGGCTTGAGGTTTTTGAATAGCACCGGCAGCACGATTACGCAGTTCACACTTTCCTTTGCAGGTGAGGAGTGGCGCAGCGGCGGCACGCTGAATGCAAACACGCTGGCATTTGGATACCAGATTCAGGCTGCCGCTTTCGACATAGACAATGGCAGTGGCTACACGGCCATTACAGCACTGAATTTCAACTCGCCAACCAACTATGCACAAGGTGCGGCGCTGAATGGCAATCTCACTGCGAATCGCGCTCTCGTGTCAGCCGTGGTGAATGTGAGTTGGCCTGCTGGGCAGATACTGATGGTTTCATGGCGAGACAGCGACTCGACGGGTGTTGATGATGCTCTGGCAATTGATGACGTGGCCTTTCATGCAACTCCGTCCACTCCAGTAGCACCGCAGGTTTTGAACACGATACCAGCGGCTGCTGCTAGCGATGTGACGGTCGCTTCACGCATGGCGGTGCTATTTAATCAGCCCGTCACAGTCGCAGGCAATTGGGTGCAGCTCGTGGATTCAAATTCGACTCCTGTTGCCGTCAGTATTGCAGGAGGCCCGATGCGCTTTGAAATCACACCGACAGCTCGGCTACAGCCTGGGGTGAACTACACGCTCACGGTCTCTGGCTCGCAGGTCGCGAATTCAGGCGGGACGCCGATGGCCGCGAACGTGATCATTCCTTTCACGACTCAAGCGGCGAGCGTGAACCCGCAGTTCATCAGCGCGGTGCAGGGCACCGGAACAACGACGCCACTCAGCGGTCAAGTCGTGACAGTGAAGGGTGTCGTTACGGCAGATTTCCAAGGGCCACCACCGGCGCTCGGTGGTTTTTTTATTCAGTCTCTACCCGCAGATATGGATGTCGATTCGGCAACTTCTGAAGGACTGTTCGTTTATGACTTTGCGTCTGAAGGCACCGCTTCATTGGCTGTCGGTGATGTCGTGACTCTCACTGGTACCGCCGCAGAGTTTGGCTCGCAGACACAGGTTTCAAATCTGACTGCATTGACGATCAGTGGCAGCTCAGCACTGCCTGCACTGACGGATGCTGCGCTGCCCATGATCACCAGCTCTGGCTTGGAGTCCGTGGAATCCATGAGGGTCCGATTTCCTCAAACGCTGCATGTGACTTCGACGGGTGCGTTTGCCGGCTTTTCTGGCAACTACGCAGCCAATGGCGAGCTGCTCTTGGCTGCTGATGGGCCACTGATCGAGCCGACGGAAGTGATCGACCCAAACGATGATCCTGCATCAGGAACGACCTCTACAGGAGTCACCAATGTTCCAGCTATCACCGCTCAAGCAGCGGCGAATTCATTGCGAACGGTGGTGCTGGATGATGCAAGCAACATCAACTATCCCGATCCGACTCCCTATTTGAATGCTCAAGGCACGCGCCGTTGTAGCGACACAGTGACGGGCCTCTCCGGTATCCTTTCCTACAGTGGCGGGCGCTACCGCGTTCAGCCAACAGGGAGCGTGACTTTCGTGGATTCAAATCCACGTCCCGTGACACCACCGATTCTCGGCGGACGCATCAAAGTGGCTGCGATGAATGTGCTGAATTACTTCACTACATTCGGCGGAGCCAATGATCGAGGCGCAGGCAACGCCACTGAATTTCAGAGGCAAAAGGACAAAGTGATTTCTGCACTCATCGGGCTAGATGCAGATGTGCTAGGCCTCATTGAAATCCAAAACACAACCCCTGCGATCAATGATCTGCTAACAGCGCTAAACACTGCCGCGACCAACGGGATCTACTCACTCGTTGCTGATCCCGCGAATGGCCCTGGTGGTGACTACATCCGCTGCGTGTGGCTGTATCGCTCGTCGAAGGTCGGGCTTTTCGGCCCCTGCTATTCAGACAATGACATTGTTTGGAACACGCCTAATCCACTGCGGCAACCTTTGGCTCAAGTGTTCATCGAAAACACGACCGGAGAGCGCTTCATCGGCTGCCTCAATCACTGGAAGTCAAAGTCCTCAAGTGGTGCCGCTGGTGCCAATTTAGATCTAGGCGACGGTCAAGGTGCTTGGACTGATCTGCGCCGTCAGCAGGCGGCTCGGCTGCACATTTGGCTGCAAGGCATCTCGTCTGATGTCGGTGAGAATGATGTTTTGATTGTGGGTGATTTGAATTCACTTGGTGAAGAAGATCCGCTCGATGTGCTGCGCGCCAGTGGCTATGCAGATCAAAGCGCACGCTTTGACAGCAATGATTACAGCTATCGCTTCGCTGAGCTTCGCGGCAGGCTCGATCACGCCTTTGCTGCGCCGACCATGGCCACTCAGATCACCCAAGTCGGTCACTGGCACATCAACGCCGATGAGCCTGCTTTCTACGACTACAATACGGAGAACAAGAGCGCTGCGCATCTGCTGCTCAATGTGGGCACGCCTTTCCGCAGCAGCGATCATGATCCGATCCTCGTTGGTATCAGCCTGAGTCCACAACCGACGACCTATGCGATGTGGGTCGCTGCTCGCGCCTGGGTGCCGCGCGCGAGCCAGTTGGCGCTTGATG
>JBEBGU010000457.1:0-4371 GCA_040081325.1 Prosthecobacter sp. | reverse complement strand
ATCCTTGGCAAACGAAATGTTCTTCACGCTATCAAGCACGGCAGCGACATCGAAGACGATTGGGATCACGAGATCCTGCCGAATATCGAGTGAGAGCTTGAGTGTTACTTCCGTGAGGAAGGGGTCACGAGCGAGATGATAGGCGTAGCCCTGGGGCTGGCCATTTCCAGCTCGGTGCAGTCCTTCGAGTGCCATGAAGATGTAGCCGCCCTGCCAACTCCAGTGCAGTCCGCACAGATTGGGGTTCAGCGGGTGGTCCGCTGCTCGCGTTGATGGATCAGCTGCATTGTCCTTGGGGTCGATGCCGATGTGAAAACGTAGCGCCTGATATTTACCTTCTGGGATCTCAGTCTGACGCATCATTTGTCTCCGCGTAGCTGCATTCATCCACGCCACAGAATTCGGAGCATTGAACCACGACCCGTCCTCACGTTGGAGGGACACGCCGCTGATCAGATAGCTCAGCCGTGTGACTGACCAATCCTCTCCAGATTGATTGCGGTATCGCAATGAATCTAAGAGCAGGGGATTGGCACCCGCGTGATGATTGAAGACGAGTTGCAGTGTCGCTGCCTCAAGGGGTGCTACGACACTGGTCAAGGCCAGCGCTGCGCATGACAGCGCGGTTTGCAAGAGGCTGGATTTTTTCATCATCATCGGTGCTCTAGCTTATCTACGCCGCCCAGCGGAGGCACGCACAATCCAAGCATATTTTCTCCTTTGCGCTTCGGCTCACGATCTCTAGTCTAGCTCTCATGCTTCAAATCGTTTTCAATGACATCAGTGCCGCCGAACTGTCCCGCCTGCCTACGCAGATCCAGTTTCATTTATTGGAGGCCATGGACATTAAGCCCGGCGATCTTGAAGAGGCACTTTTGGCCAGGAAATTCGGTGTTCTGGAGCGTTCGGCTGGCCGCAAACTTTACCGCTGCCGTGCAGGTGATCACCGCATCTACTTTGGTGTTAAGGATGGCAACGTGCGTGTCCATCGCGTGCTACACAAAAACACCTTCGCCGACTTCCTTTACCGCAGCAATCTACCCGGCGGTGGTGAAGACGAAGCGCTGAGCCAGTCCAAGAATTTCTGGCAGCTCATCGACGAAGGTGCCAAGACACTGAAGATGGCGTGATCCGTCAGCTCTTAGTAACACCAAACGAGAGTTCAAGCTGGTCGTCTCTTTCTAGAGTCCAAGCGTCATGCCCACGAGCACGCAGATCTGCCGCGAACTCCTGCGTGTAGCCGTGCACCAAATAGACTCGGCGCGGCTTTACAAACTCCACGGTCTCTAACAGCTCAGGATAGTCTGCGTGATCACTGAGCGGGAAAATCGCATCCACTTGATAACGATAGCGCGCGCCGGGTTGGAGCGCCCAGCCGGTAAACATGGCGGTTCGGATCGACGGGAGATTTTTCAGCGCGGCTGATTGGCGCACATTGGGTGGAAAGATGAGCACATGTCCTGTCACTTCGGCTTCGTCAAAAAGACGGTAGTTCGGCAGCTCCCCGAGCAAAGTTTTCACGGACTCAGTCAGCTTCCAGATGGATGGGTGTAGCATCACGGGATGCCCGAGATCCTTGAGCGCACAGAGGATTTCCTGCGCTTTACCGAGCGAGTAGCCAAGCAACACGGGGATGCCACCAGTGGCCAATGTTTCATGCACAAACGTCTGTAGTTGTGCGATGACGTCGCTCATCGGTGGCATGATGTACTTGGGCAGGCCAAAGGTGGTTTCCATGATCAGCGTGTCCGCCTGGAGCAGTTCACATTTCTCGGAACTCAATCCTTGGCGGAGCTTGTAGTCGCCAGTGTAGAGTAGAGTTGCTCCGTCGCTCTTGCGTGTCATGTGAAGCATGGCTGAGCCGAGGATGTGGCCTGCGGGAAGAAGCCGTATTTCCCAGCCCTCCCACTCACACACTGCCCGCAGTGGGAGCGGATGGAAGACCCCATTCTTCTTCAGGCCATAGCGCTCGCCCATCAGACGCAGCGTCAGTTCCGAACAAAAGGTCGATTGATGCCGCGCTACATGGTCACTGTGAGCATGGGAGATAAAAGCTCGCTCTACGCCGAAATGCGGGTCCAGCCAGAGATCCGCCTCTGGCAGGTAAATGCCTCGGCGGTGGGTGACAGTGATCAGCGGTGGCATGAGCAGACAGATACGTACCATCATGTGATCACAGAGGTATCAAAGACGGAAACAAAATTCGTGGTTGCCACCACCGTCATCTGTTCAAACCTAAACACCATGCCCGAACTCGTCTTTGCCACCTCGAACGCCCACAAAACCCAAGAAGTCGCCGCCATGCTGGGAGATGTTTGGAGCGTGCAGAGTTTGCGTGCACATCCCGGCGTCACTTTGCCTGAAGAGACTGGCACCACGTTTGAAGCGAACGCTATCATCAAAGCTGTGGGCGCTAGTGTGGCACTGCCGGGCATGTTAATTCTAGCGGACGATTCGGGTCTGGAGGTCGATGCACTTAATGGCGAGCCTGGAGTTTACTCCGCGCGCTATGCTGGCGTGGATGCCACGGATGCTGATAATCGCCGCAAGCTCAAGGACACCCTGCGGCTCTTAGCGAACAATGCAGGAATGAACTTCACGGGGCGCTTCCGCTGTTGCTTGGCGCTGGTCAGAGATGGGCAAGTGCTCAAGACCACGCATGGTGCTGTTGAGGGATATTTACGTCTCGAAGAACAAGGCGAAGGTGGCTTTGGCTACGATGCTCTTTTCCAGCCTGTAGGCTATGAGGACACATTTGGCGTCCTTTCTGCCGAGGTGAAAAATAGCCTCAGTCACCGCGCCCGTGCCATGGCAGAGATGAAAATCTGGCTGGCAGAAAACCAGCCGCATTGATGATCAAAGAAAGTCGTGAAGCGCCTGATCGAAGTGGCCGTGAAAGATTTTTTTGCTGGCGCAAATTGCCCCGCTCAGTTTCGCTGGGGAATGGCTGCTCATGCTCAACACGCTTCCTTTGTCCAGACAGTGGAGCCTTGTGCGCCGTGCTGTCGATGAGCAGGCTCCTGGTTCGAGTGCTGCTTTGGAAAGTCTTTGTCAGAGCTGCTGGTATCCCATCTACGCCTTCATCCGCCGCAGTGGGAAGTCGGCGGCAGCTGCTGAAAATCTCTGCCAGGGCTTCTTCGAGCGTGTGCTCAGCACACGACTCTTCGTCGCTGCTGATCCTGAGAAAGGCAGGCTGCGCACTTTTCTGCTCACCTTTCTGAAACGCTACATGGTGGACGAGCATGATCGCGTCCAGGCTGGTAAGCGCGGCTCGGTTCGTGTGGTGGATTTCAGCTCGCTCAGTGCTGAGGAGCTGTATTTGGCTGAGCCGGTGGACATCGCCACGCCGGACCGGCTTTATTAGCGATGAACTGATCGACACCGCCATGCAAGAGGTGCAGACGGCCTATGAGGCGGAGGGCAAAGAGGCGTTGTTTACTGCGCTCAGACCCTTCCTCGGATTCAGCCAGAGCAGCGAACCAAATTATCAAGACTGTGCCGACCGCCTGAGCCTGAATTTAAATACCCTCAAGTCCCACACCCGCCGCCTGCGTGAGCGCTGGAAGGAAGAAGTCATGACCCAGGTCGCCGCCACATTGGATGATCCCACGCCGGAGGAGATCAAAGCCGAGTTTCGTGAGTTAACGTGATGTTTGTGACAAAGTCGGCAAAACAATAATCGACACCTAGCTCGAAAAAAACAGTATTCCCACTGTAACTCCCGCGTCCCATTCCCGAATACGCCAAGTGACTATCCCACTCGCTTCATGAAAAAATGCCTCAGCCTCCTCCTCACCGCCCTGCTTCTGCCTCTCACACTCACCGCCGCACCTCCGGTCAATGACAATAAAGCGAACGCCACCATCGTCGCAGGTGCGAATGTCGTGATCAACGACAACTGCGCCGAGGCCACCATCGAGTCAGGTGACTTTGCCCAAAAAACGATGTGGTGGCAGTGGACGGCACCGGCCAGCGGACGGGTGACGATGGACACCGTGGGCAGCGCCGCTCCGTATCTGGCCGTGCAGGTCTGGCTCAAAGAAACGTCCGGCGCAGTCATCGGTCGCGTCGCCTATGATGATGGCGAGCAATTCACTGCCAGCTACCGGCCGGTCGTCAGCTTCTCTGTCGTTCAGGGCACGACCTACCTCATCACCACAGGCACGGTGAACACCTCCGCCACCACAGCCTTGCGGCTGGAGATCATCCTCGACACCAATTCAGTCGTCGGCGGCATGCCCTTCAGCCAGCCGGTGACCATGGCCAATGATGCCTTCAGTCAGCGGATCACCCTCACCGGAGCCAGCACTGCCGGCATGGCTTACAACTTCTCCGCCAGCACCGAGGCAGGCGAGCCGACCGCTTCAGGCA
>JBEBGU010000456.1:0-4371 GCA_040081325.1 Prosthecobacter sp. | reverse complement strand
CCCTCTGGCTCGCCGAACTGCAAATCCTGCGTGGCGGCAAAGCCTGCACCTGCGGCCATTGAGAAACATTCGATCCCATTCCCTACTCCATGTCGTCTTGTAACTGTGAATTTGAGGCACGCGATGCACAGCAGACGCGCGTGCTCCGCATCCTCCTGATCATCAACGCTGCAATGTTTGTCGCGGAGATGATCGTCGGCATCCTGGCTGACTCCACGGGCGTGCTCGCGGACTCGCTCGACATGCTCGCGGATGCCCTGGTATATAGCGTCGGCCTTTATGCCGTTGGTAAAGCGGTCGCTGCAAAAGTTATGGCCGCCCGACTCAGTGGCTTTCTCCAGATCACGATCGCTCTCGCCATGCTGACGGACATTCTGCGGCGTGTTTTCACCGACAGCGAGCCAGTGTCATGGCTCATGGTTGCCGTCTCCATGGCCGCGCTCGTCGCGAATATGACCTGCCTTCGCCTCATCAGCAGGCATCGCGATGGCGGCGTTCACATGCGGGCGAGCTGGCTTTTCTCCCGCAACGACGTGCTGGCAAATCTGGGAGTCATCAGCGCGGCGGTTCTCGTGACACTCACCGGCTCGCGCTGGCCAGACCTCGCCATCGGCTTGCTCATCACCATCATCGTCCTGCGCGGCGGGTTTAGCATTTTGAAGGATGCCAAAGCCGAATCAGCGAAGACCTCCCACTAAACCATGCTTTCCCATCTCATCACCTTCGCTATGCGGCAGCGTGCCGCTGTGCTGCTCGCCACGTTCATCCTCATTGGCATCGGCTCATGGTCCGCCATTCATCTGCCGATTGATGCCGTGCCTGACATCACGAACCCGCAGGTGCAGATCAACACCGCCGTCAGTGCCCTCGCCCCAGAGGAGATCGAAAAGCTCGTCTCCTTCCCCATCGAGAGCGAGATGGCGGGCCTGCCGCAGATGGTGGAGCTGCGCTCTTTGTCCAAGTTTGGCCTCTCACAGGTCACCATGGTTTTCCATGACGACGTGGACCTCTACCGCACGCGCCAGCTCGTCACCGAGCGGCTGCAAGCCGTGCTCGATGAACTCCCGCCCGGCCTCACGCCGAAGCTCGCGCCCGTTGCCACCGGCCTCGGCGAAATCTTCTACTACAGCCTCGACTACAGCGCCGACGCCGCCAACAAGCCCGCCACTCGTGAGGCACAACTCATGGCCCTCGCGCAAATCCAGGAATACCAAGTGAAGCCATTGCTGCGCGGCACACCCGGCGTCGCGGAGGTCAATACCAGCGGTGGCTATCAAAGGCAGATCGTCATCCAGCCTGATCCCGCACGCCTCGCCGCACGCGGCATGTCGCTCGACATGCTCGCGGAGATCGTCGAGCAAAACACCCGCAACGCAGGTGGCGGCTACGTCGAGATCGGCGGCGAGCAGCTCATCATCCGCGCCACCAGCCGCGTGAATGACATCGAGCAAATCCTCGCCATCCCGCTCAAGTTCGCGGGCGGCGTGAAGCCCATCCTCATCAGCGATGTCGCCACCGTCAGCATCGGCAGCGCCTTCCGCACCGGTGCCTCCACCGACGATGGCAAAGAAGCCCTTATCGGAGCCACCATCATGCTCGCGGGTGAAAATTCACGCCTCGTCGCTCAGGCCGTGCGGGTCAAGCTCACCGAGATTCAGCCCAAGCTCCCGCACGGCGTCATCATCCGCGCGCTCTATGATCGCAGTGATCTCGTCAGCCGCACCATCGCCACCGTGGAGAAGAACTTGGCCGAGGGCGCGTTGCTCGTCGTCGTCGTGCTCTTTGCACTGCTGGGGAACTTCCGCGCCGCGTTCATCGTCGCCCTCGTCATCCCGCTGTCCATGCTCTTTGCCATGACCGGCATGGTGCGCTGGCACATCAGCGGAAACTTGATGAGCCTCGGTGCCATCGACTTCGGCCTCATCATAGATGGCGCGGTCGTCATGGTGGAAAACATCGTGCGTCATCTCGGCGAGCGTCAGCACGCGCTTGGTCGCACCCTTACCGTCCGCGAGCGCACGGATGAAGTGCTCAAGTCCGCCAAAGAAGTCGCCAACCCCATGTTCTTTGGCGTGCTCATCATCACCGTCGTCTATGTGCCCATCCTCGCGCTGCAAGGCATCGAGGGGAAGATGTTCAAGCCCATGGCCCTCGTCGTCATGCTCGCGCTCGGTGGTTCGCTCGTGCTCGCCGTCACCCTCATGCCTGTGCTGTGCTCCTACCTTCTCGGCGGGAAGATTCAGGAAAAGGACAACTGGCTCGTCACGCTCACGAAGCGCCTCTACACCCCGCTGCTGCGCTTTGGCCTGCGGTTCAAGCCGCTCATCGTCCTGCCCATGCTCGTGCTCTTTGGCTCCTCGCTCTGGGTCTTCACCCGCCTCGGCTCCGAGTTCATCCCGCAGCTCGACGAGGGCGACTTCGCCTTTCAACTCATCCGCAGCAGCAGCGCCGGTTTGTCCTCCTCGCTTGAGTTGCAAAAGCAGAGCGAGGCCGTCATCCGCCGCGACTTCCCCGAGGTAAAAGAGATCTTCTCCCGCATCGGCACCGCCGAGATCGCCACTGATCCGATGAACCCCAACGTGGCCGACACCTACCTCATGCTCACACCGCGTGATCAATGGCGGCAGGAGAACGGCAAGCCCATCAGCAAAGAGCACCTCGGCGAACTCATGCGGAAAGCCCTGCTCGATCAAGTCCCCGGCCAAAACATCCTCGTCACCCAGCCCATCCAGATGCGCTTCAACGAGATCATGGCCGGAGCACGCGCCGACCTCGTGTGCAAAATCTTTGGCGACAGCTACGACGAACTCGAACGCCTCGCCGGAGAAGTCCGCACCGCGATCACCGCCATCCCCGGCGGCGGCGAGACGGAGTTCGACAGCATCGGCAAGAACCCCATGATCGAAATCCAGCCCGACCGCGAGGCCATGCGCAAGTTCAACGTCCACGCCGACGAGTTGAACCGCCTCATCGAGACCGCGCTCGCCGGAACCGAGGTCGGCACGTTCATCGAGGGCAACCGCCGTAGCCCCATCGTCGTCCGTCTGGGCGAAGACCGCCGCAGCGACCTCGAAGGCATCAAGCGCCTCGCCTTACGCACCGAAGACGGCGGTATGCTAGCACTCGGCCAAGTCGCCAAAATCGTCCTCGTCCCCCAGCCCGTGCAGATCGCCCGCGAAGACGCGCAGCGTCGAGTTAGCATCCTCATCAACGTGCGCGGACGCGATACCGAAGGCTTCGTGCAGGAAGCCACCCAGGCCATCCACGACAAAGTAAAATTCCCCGACGGCTACTACTTCGAGTTCGGCGGCCAGTTCAAGAACCTGCAAGAAGCCAAAGCCCGCCTCATGATCGTCGTGCCGCTCGCGCTCGCGTTGATCTTCGTGCTTATCTTCCTCAGCTTCGGCTCATTCAGGCAAGCCACGCTCATCTTCATGTGTGTGCCGCTCGCCGTCACCGGCGGCATCTTCGCCCTGCATCTGCGCGGGATGCCCTTCACCATCAGCGCCGCCGTCGGCTTCATCGCCTTGAGTGGCATCGCCGTCTTGAACGGCATCATGCTCATCAGCTTCATCAATCAACTGCGCAGCGAAGGCCGCGAACTGCGCGAGGCCGTCGTCGAAGGCACCCTCACCCGCCTGCGGCCCAAGCTCATGACCGCGCTCGTCGCCAGCCTCGGCTTCCTGCCCATGGCGCTCGCCACCGGAGCCGGAGCCGAAGTCCAGCGCCCAATCGCCACCGTCGTCATCGGCGGCATCATCACCTCCACTTTCCTCACCCTGCTCGTCGTGCCTGTGCTCTACGACTGGATCGAACGAAAAACCAAACCACCAACAAACACACCATGAAAACACTGCTGAACCTCCTCATCATCGCCGCCCTCGCCACCACGTCTGCCTTTGCCGACGCCAAAGTCAAAGCCGGCCCCCGCAAAGGTCTCCTCCTCGAACTTGGCGACAAACAAGCCGAGTTTTTCGTCGAGAAAGACCGCACCATCAGCATCGCCGTCTATGACGCCGCGATGAAGGCCCAGCCCGCCAGCACCGAAGTCATCACCGCCACCGCCGAGGCCCCGAGTGGCAAGACCAAGATTGAGTTCGAGAAGAAAGGCGACCTCCTCGTCTCCAAAACTAAGCTCCCCGAAGGAGAAGGCTATCAAGTCGTCCTCCAAGCCAAAGCAGACCCCGAAGCGAAAACGAAGAACTTCCGCATCAAGCTCCTAACCCACATCTGCAAAGAGTGCAGCAACCCAGAATACGCCTGCACCTGCGACGAATAAATTTTTTTTCAGATATTGGAGGGGTTTGCCGAGGGGTGGAGTTGCACTGGATGAACGCACAACACCGCGTCCAACCAAACCAAACCAAATCC
>JBEBGU010000455.1:0-4376 GCA_040081325.1 Prosthecobacter sp. | reverse complement strand
GTGCGCCTGTGGGCAGGGCGGTGGCACCACCGATGAAGCTGGTCCAATTGAGATCGAGCGAGTACCACGTCGGCTGTGCGGCGATCACAAAAGTGTCTGTGACGGCTGTGTGATAAACACTGCCTTCTTTCCATGTCAGATAGGCTTTCCCATTCACGGGTGAAGCCGAGTTCACACGCTGCACGTCCATGAGCAGCTTGCCGATGTTACCGGTGGCTGTCGGGTCCATGTCGAAGCGAACCCACAGGCTGTCACGGTTCTGCGTCAGGCTGCTGCGAGTCGCGCTGTAGGCTCCATCAAAGGCATCATCCCAATCACGCACACGGCGGCTCCGTGCACCGCCCTTGATGGGGCCGCTATAGGCAGGCTCACTCACATCTGAGAGACCATTGAGATCTTCTTCCACCTGGATCTTCGCGCTATTGACGATGCAGGTGTTTTGATAGCTCGGCGGTGCGGGCAGTCCATTGCTCGTGAGATTCATGTCATACTCCAGCAGTGGCGTCGTCGTCGGCACCGCACGGAAGGCAAAGTCCACACTCGTTTCGTTATCACTGCCGCCAGTGAAATCTCCTGGCTCACGGGCAACCGCGAGTGTGATCACAGGACTTGTTACGACAGCTCCTTTGCCTGCTGGCTGGCTACCATTGTTGTCATCCTGCACACCGTTATCAGAAGTCACGATGATGCCTGAGGAGTAAGGCTGCGCGGCGGGTGGCGTGGTGATGCGAACGAAGTACTTACCGGGTGCCAGGCCTGTGAAGCTGTAATTGCCACTGGAGTCTGTGGTGGTGGTGCCCTGAGAGATGTCGTCAGCATCACCGATCACGGTATTGGTCGTGGCAAAGAGCTGCAAGGAGACGCCACTGATCCCCAGTTCGCCGACATCCAGTGAGCCGTCCTGATCGACGTCATTCCACACATGATCACCGAGACTGAGGCCACTGATCGTGATGCTGCGTGAGTCGGTGACGGAGCAGCCATTTGCATCCGCCGAGCGCACGCTAAAGCTAGCTGTGCCAGTAGTCGTGGGTGTGCCGCTGATGACACCTGCGCTAGTCAGACTCAAGCCCGCAGGCAGCGTGCCGGTTTGCAGCGTGTAGGTGTAGGGAGCTGTGCCGCCTGTCGTGCCGAGCGTCTGACTGTAAGCCACGCCACGATAGCCTGAACTCAAGCTCGCAGGAGTCAGAGTGAGCGCCGGGCAGACCGTGGTGAGCGTTAGCGTGCGTGAGCCGGAGCAACTGTAGGCATCACTAGCTGTGAATGTCAGAGTGCGGGTGACGGCCTCAGATGGCAGACCACTGATGACACCACCAGGACTGAGGGAGAGACCCAGTGGCAGTGTGCCGCTCGTGAGCGCCCATGTGTGCGGCGCAGTGCCACCGCTAACTGCGAGCGTAGCATTGTAAACAGAACCCGTGGTGCCATTGGCCAGGGACGCCGTAGTCACGCTGATCGTTGGGCAAAGGAGGTTGATCAGATAGGCCTTGGTGGCATCGCAGTTATTCGTGTCGGTGGCACGGACGGTGAAGCTGTAACTGCCCGGCGCTCCAGATGGCGTGCCGCTGAGCACACCCGCACTACTGAGTGTGAGCCCTGTAGGCAGCGTGCCGCTGGCCAGAGTCCAGACGGAGTCACCGACGCCACCTGTGGAGCTGAGTGCCTCACTGTAAGCTGTTGCCGTCGTCGCATCTGGCAGTGAGGCCGGACTGATGACGATGGTGGGACAACTGATGCTCAGCGTGTAGCTGCGCGTGCCAGTGCAACCATTGGCATCTGTGGCGAGGGTGACGAAATTGAATCCGCCCACCTGAGTCGTGGTGCCACTCAGTACACCACCCGCTGAGAGCGTGATGCCTGTGGGCAGCGTGCCGCTTTGAAGACTCCACGCATAAGTGGCCGTGCCGCCGCTGGCCGCGAGTGTCTGACTATAAGCCAACGTGGCCGTGCCAGCAGGCAGGGAGGATGGACTGATCGCAATCGCTGGGCAACTGACGGTCAGTGCATAAGAGCGAGTCGAAGTACAGCTTTGAGCATCCGTGACACGCGCTACAAAATTATAGATACCCGGAGCCGCCGCCGTTGTGCCGCTGATGACGCCGCCAGCACTCAGCGAGATCCCCACAGGTAAGGCACCACTGCTGATGTCCCACGCATACGGCGTGTTGCCATTACTAGCAGTCAATGTTTGTGAGTAAGCTGCGAACTGCGTGGCGGCAGGCACACTGCTCGGCGTGATGGTAATGAGCGGGCATGTGACCGTAATGCTGTAAGCAAGCGTGCCGACGCAGCTCGTGGCATCTGTGGCGCGGACCGTGAAGCTGTAAGTGCCAGGCACGGCGGTGGGTGTGCCACTGACCATGCCTGCGCTGGTCATGCTCATACCAGAAGGCAGCGCACCGGCGGTGATACTGAAGCTGTAGGGTGCGTTACCACCCGCTGCGGTGATGGTCTGCGGCGTGTAAACACTGAACTGCTGAGCATTCACAAAGGTCGTGGCAGACAGTGTGATCGGCGGGCAGTTCACCGTCAGCGTGTAAGCACGAGTGGAAGTACAGTTGTTCGCGTCACGCGCTTGCAGGGTGAAGTTGTAGCTGCCCGGATTGCTGCCCGGCGTGCCACTGAGTACACCTGCGGCGCTGAGTGTCATGCCGGTCGGCAGGCTGCCGGAGAAAACGGTCCAAGTGTAGGCTGCTGTGCCACCCGTGGCTGTCATCGTCTGCGCGGTATAGGCAGCATACTGCGTGGCGGCTGTGAGTGTGGTGGGCGTGATCGTGATTACTGGGCAACCGATCACGAGGGCATAGGCGCGCACGCCAGGGCAGCCATTGGCGTCACTAGCGCGAGCGTAGAAGTTGTAGGTTGCGGGGAAGCTGGTGGGCGTGCCACTGAGGAGTCCAGTGGCGGCATTCAGCGCTAGGCCAGCAGGCAAGCCATTGTTGCCTGTGCTTGTGGCCTGATAGCGAGCGAGCAACTCAGCCGCACTGAGAGCGCGATTGTAGAGCAGTACTTCATCCACCCCGCCCTTCCAGGCTGCGGTGCCGCCACCATTATTACCGATACGCAGGACTTCGGTGCTGTGACTGATCGCAGTGCTGTAGGCTTTAGTGGCGACTTGGACACCATTCACATAGAGGCGCATATTGCTGCCATCATAGGTGGCGGCGGTGTGCGACCAGACACCCGCAGTCAGGGTGGTGGTGATACGATTGCCAGTGCGGTCATTGATCCAGAAACCATAGGTCGTGCTACTACCGAGCTGACCCAGACCAAAGCCATCGGTGCCTGCATTGCTGGTGGTCTTGGTGATCACAGTGCCATCGGCTGGCATACCAGTCGTCGCGGGATTCACCCAGGCTTCCACCGTGATCAGGGCGGGCCGCAGACTGGTGCTATCAGCTGCTTCGGCCACGTCATCCACGCCATCGAAATTGAAAGCACGACTGATAGCTCCAGTCGTGTAAGCGAGGCCATTGTAGGCCACCGCCGGATTGAGCGCGAAGGCGTCTGAAGGCCCATTTTCAGCCAGCCACCAAGAGACTGAACCTGTGGGCAGCGCCGGGCTGGCCGACCATGCGTATGGGGCTGTGCCGCCCGCTGCCGTCAGTGCCTGTGAATAGGCCGCATACTGCACACCACCGACGAGCGAACTCGGAGCGATAGTCAATATTGGGCAGAGCAGTGTGAGCGTGTAAGTGCGCGTGGCAGAGCAGCTCGTAGCACTGTCCAAGCTACGCACCGTGAAGGTATAGTAGCCGGGTAATGATGAGGCATTCGCCGTGCCGCTGAGCACACCAGATGTGGTCAGTGTCAGGCCGGCTGGCAGTGTGCCACTCGTCAGACTCCAGGTGTAAGGGCCGGTGCCGCCAGTGGCGCTGAGATTGACGCTGTAGGGCGAGTACTGAGTCGCCGCACCGAGAGCATTTGGACTGATGCTAATCGTGGGACAGGTGCGGAAACCAAAGTCGAGGGTGTTTTCAATATTGGACGTGCCGATGACGCCTGGCTCACTACCCGCCGTGAGGGCGATCAGTGGACTTGTGACGACCGTGCCGACGCCGCCTGCTTGGAGCGCATTGCTGTCATTGTCTTCACCATTGTCTGCTGGGTCATTGATGGCGGCGATCAGAGGCAAACTAGCCGGAGGTGTCGGAATACGAATGCGGTAATTTCCGGGCTGATAGGTGACGAAGCTGTAAACGCCTGCGCTGTTCGTGGTGGTCGTTTGCAGCACTGTGTTACTCGAATCAAGAAGCTGCACGGTGAGTGCGTCGATGCCGCTTTCTGTGCCACTTTGGAAAGTGCCGTCACTGTTGGCATCTGCCCAGACTTGGTTGCCAATGGTGATGCCGCTCCAGATGCCGAAGTCCACGCTG
>JBEBGU010000454.1:0-4390 GCA_040081325.1 Prosthecobacter sp. | reverse complement strand
AATGCGGTGGCGACACTGGGCATCGTGGTGAGTGATCCACCGACCCAGGCAGAGATGCAGCAGGTGGTGAACAAGCTGGATGAACTGATCACGGCGCTGAGGAGGTAGCCACCGTAGCCGCGCTCGCCAGAGCGTGGCTCTGTGGAGGTAGTCCGCCTAGTCCCCTAGGCGGGGTTTGAAAAGGGAGCGTGGGCACGACTGCCCGCTGCCTCTGAAGCGGACTGAAGTCCGCACTCCTCTCACTACGCGACCCACCACCTCCGCCCACGAATTCTGGGCGAGTAGTCCCGCACGCGGGACATACACGCGCTCCATGGGCGCTGACGGAGCGCGAGTATTCGACTCGCCAAATTCCTGTCATGTGGACAGCCGTGAATCTTGCGCTGGGTGTATTGCGTAAACGCTGGGTGCATGGCAGGCTGAGAGGCATTCATGGCTGAAATTCTCCTTCTTCCCTTCGGCAGTGCTGGTGATGTGTTTCCCTTCATCTGGCTGGGACGACATCTGATGGCGCGGGGACATCGTGTGACGATGATCACGGCGTGTTTGTTTGAGGAGCAGGCGCGCAAGGCGGGGCTGAACTTCGTCCCGCTCGGAGAAAAGGATGAGTTCGAGGCGATGATCCGCGATCCGCGCATCTGGAAGCTCGGCCATGGCACAAAGGTCGTGTTTGAGTTTGCGGCGAAATCTGTGGAGCCCTATCTCGCAGCCATCGAGAGCTGCGGGAAGGTGGATCTGATGCTGGCTCCGGTCACGGCCTTTGCCGCAAGACTGGCGCGTGAGAAACATGGCGCGCCTCTCATCACCGTGCATTTGCAGCCAGCGGTGTTTCTGAGTGTGCATGAGACACCGCTACTGCACCCGGCGATGCGTTTTCTCCGACTCATGCCCGTGTGGTTCAAGCGCGCGCTTTTTTCGCTACCAAATCCTGTCGATCTCTTTGCGCTGCCTCAAGTGCGCCACTTTTGCGTGGCGAATGGGGTGACGCCACCGCGCAGTCTGTGGCGTGAGTGGTGGGACTCGCCGGATGGCGTGCTGGCGCTTTTCCCTGAATGGTTTGCCAAGCCGCAACCCGACTGGCCGGCGAATGTTTTGCAATGGAGCTTCCCACTCGAAGACCTGGCCACGGAGCAGGCGCTGAACCCGGAGCTACAGGCGTTTCTGGCCGCAGGTGAGCGACCTGTCGTCTTCACGCCAGGCAGTGCGAATGTGCAAGCCGCACGCTTTTTTGCCGTCGCGGCAGAAGCGGTGAAGCGCATCGGCTGCCGCGCTGTTTTTGTCACGAGGGAGCCGAAGCAAGTGCCGCCGAATTTACCTGCGAGCATACTGACGGTCGAATACGCGCCATTCAGTACGCTGTTAAAGCAGGCGTCTGTGTTTGTTCATCATGGTGGCATCGGCACGATGTCCCAAGGCTTTGCGGCAGCCGTCCCGCAGCTCATCATGGCCATGGCGCATGATCAGCCGGACAATGCAGATCGTCTGGAGCGTCTCGGTGCTGGCATAGGCCTCAGCGTGCGGCAGTTCACGCCTGAACGAGTGGCTCATGAACTCAAGCGCCTGCTGAGCGAAAGCACCTACCGCGAATCGTCGGTGAAGTGCGCCGACAGGATTTCAAAAGCAATGGATGAGGAGGCCTTGATGAGCTGGATCAACGAGGCGATAGACCAATAGAGACGCCTGTTGGCAGGGCTGGGGGTGAGCGCTAGGCTGGGAGGTGCTGCACGCGGTTAACACAGTTTTCACCATCCTCGATGAGTCGGACGATTTCATCGTCGTGGATAAACCTGCGCCTTTGCAGATCCACCCTGGCGGTATGAATGGTGCGCGTACGCTGTGGCATGGATTGAAGGACATCCTGGCCTATGAGGTCGCCAATGGTGGGCAGGTTTCCATCATCAATCGACTGGATCGTGAGACGAGTGGCACGGTGCTGGTGGCGAAGAATGCGAAGGCTGCACGCTTGTTTGGCATGGCGATGCAGGAGCGGCGAATCCACAAGACTTATCACGCCATCGTTCATGGTTGGCCTGAGTGGGAGACGCTGGATCTGCACGCGCCCATTCTGCGCAAAGGTGACGTGACGGAGTCGGCGATCTGGGTGCGGCAGGCGGTGCATGAGGACGGTGCGCTGTGTCAGACGATCTTTCGCACGCTGCGGCGCGTGGAGCATGAGCGTGCTGGCAAACTGGCGCTGGTGGAGGCGCGACCTGTGACGGGTCGGATGCATCAGATTCGTGTCCACCTTTCGCATCTCGGACTGCCTGTGCTCGGTGATAAAATCTATGGTCTCGATGAACGCTGCTACCTGGAATTCATCGACACGGGCTGGACGCCTAACTTAGAGCGGCGACTGCATTTTTCTCGGCAGGCGCTGCATTCACAACGGCTCGAAGTGGCCGCGGCGGATTTCAGCGGTGCGTGGGAATGCGATCTACCGAATGAGATGCGAGCATGGCTGGAGGATAGCTCTCCAGAGCTGTCATCGGCTCGGGGTCTCTGACCTTGAGTCTGGAGGTGTTGCGTGCAAGAAGCCTGAAGGTCAGAGACCTCAGGCCGATGACAGGCCAAAGGCCTATCCTCCAGCGAAGACAGGCCGGAGGCCTATGCCCCTAGCTTGCAGATGCGGTCCCAGTGTTGCTTCTCAACTTCGGTGATGGAGAGGCGATTGCCACGTCGAAGAATGAGCATGTCGGCAAGCTCGGGATCGGCGCGCAGCATGTCGAGAGTGACGAAGGTCTTGAAATCGGCCTCCCACTTCACATCGACCATGAGCCAGCGTGGCTCTTCACGCTTGCTGCCTGCATCGAAGTACTCGGATGAGGGATCGAACTGGGTGTGATCGGGGTAGGCTTCTTTGACGATTTTCACAATGCCGGCGATGCCGGGCACGGCGCAGCTTGAGTGGTAAAAAAAGCCGAGATCACCGAGCGCCATCTGGTCGCGCATCATGTTGCGGACTTGGTAATTGCGGACGCCATTCCAGGGCTCGGTTTTCTTGGGGCGAGCCTTCAAGTGGTCGAAAGAAAAGACATCGGGTTCAGATTTGAGCAGCCAGTGTGACATGTGTGCCCACGGAATACACGGAAGTCACGGAAAGGGAATGATGAAGTTACCGTGCTGTGCCATAAACGCAGATGCAGCCCGACCTACAAGCCACTTTAAAGAAGCACTTCGGCCACGCGGCGTTTCGTCCGGGGCAGGAGCGGGTGATGCAGGCGCTGCTGGCGGGGCGGAGCGCGCTGGCGCTGTTTCCGACGAGTGCGGGGAAGTCGCTGTGCTACCAACTGCCGGCGCTGCTGATGGATGGCGTGACGCTCGTCATATCACCCCTGATCGCGCTAATGAAGGATCAGGTGGAAGCGCTGCGCGAGCGGGGTATTGCGGCGGCGCGGTTGGATTCGTCTCTCTCGCTGGAGGAATCACAGCGGGTGTTTGATGACATGCGGTCGGGTGCTTTGAAGCTGCTCTACATCGCGCCTGAGCGGCTGATGAATGAGAACTTCATTGAGCGACTGAAGCAGGTGAAAATCTCGATGATGGCGGTGGACGAGGCACACTGCATTTCGGAGTGGGGTCATAATTTCCGTCCCGAATATTTGCGACTGGCACTGATGGCAAAAGAGCTGGGCATTCACCCCGTGCTGGCGCTGACCGCGACGGCTACGCCGGAGGTGGCCAAGGACATTCATAAGGCCTTTGGCATCGCTGAGGGAGATCATGTGCAGACGTCGTTTCATCGGGCGAATTTGCACTACCGCATCACGCCATGTCCGGCGCTGAAGCGGAAGGAATATCTGACGAAGGTGCTCCTGAAACGAAAGGGGGCTTCCATCGTTTATGTGACGCTGCAAAATACGGCGGAGGAAGTATCGACGTATCTGCAACGGAACGGCGTGAATGCGCTGGCCTACCATGCGGGGCTGGCGGATGAGCACCGCCATGCGGCTCAGGATTCCTTTATGGATGGCAGTCTGGATGTGATCGTGGCCACGATTGCTTTCGGCATGGGGATCGACAAGGCAAACATCCGCGCGGTGTATCATTACAATCTGCCGAAGACGCTGGAAAACTACATGCAGGAGACGGGCCGCGCTGGGCGTGATGGCAAGCCATCGGTCTGCGAGTTGCTGGCCTGTCGGGATGATTGCATCGTGCTGGAGAATTTCACTTTTGGCGATACGCCGACACCGCAGGCGCTTCGTCAATTGGTGGATCATTTGTTACGCCAGGGGCAGGAGTTTGACTTCTCTCTCTACGAGCTTTCACAGTCCACCGACATCCGTGCGCTGGTCATTGAGACGGTGCTGACGAATTTGGAACTTGGTGGTGTGGTGCGCCCGCTAGGCTCGTTTTATTCGAGCTATCAGTTCCGCTTTCTCCAGCCTGA
>JBEBGU010000453.1:0-4392 GCA_040081325.1 Prosthecobacter sp. | reverse complement strand
ATCGTAGAGTTCCTCAGTGCCATCAGCATAGCGGATGTAGCGCCACTGCTCGGTGCGGGCGGCATAGCTCACTTTGTCACCACCCCCCATGGCAGTGATGGCTGGCCGCTCAATCAGTGCCGAAGGATCTCTCAGTAGCGCCTCAAAACTTGAGCCATCGAGGTGCGCAGGTTTGGCCAGTTTTGTGAGATCACAAAGCGTGGGATACAGGTCCACGAGTGAGACGGGCTGGGCACTCACCGTGTCTTCTTTCGTGATGCCCGGCGCGTAGATCGTGAGCGGCACATGTGTCGTTTCTTCCCACAGCTTGCCTTTGTGCCACATCTGTTTTTCACCGAGATACCAGCCATGATCCGAGGTGAAAACAACGATGGTGTTCTTCGCATTGGGTCCAGCCTCGAGAGACTCGATGACGCGTCCAAGCATCGCGTCACAAAAGGCCACACTCGCCAGATACGCCTGCACAGCTTCCTGCCATTTATTGTGCTTTACGATCTCATCATGATGGTTCCCCGGCTTCAAATGACTGAGGGCAAACTCAGGCACATCGGCTAGGTCATCTGCCTTCACCAAAGGAAGCTGAATGCTCGCCAAAGGGAACAGATCAAAGTACTTCTGAGGCACATACCAAGGCGAGTGAGGGCGATATAAACCGACGGCGACAAAGAAAGGCTTGCTGCTCTTTTTACTCAGAAAGTCGGAAGCCCATGAAGTCACCGCGCCGTCATCCGTCAGCTCGTCTGGCACGTCGATCTTGCCCCAATCCCAGTGCCAGATGTTCAGGCCATTGAAGTTCTGACCTGTATGGATCGGTAGATCAGGGATCTGCACGCCAGCCTCAGGAAAGCGTGTGTCCCAGGCAGCATCCTGCTCAAAGCCACGACGCCCACCATGCCAACCAGCGAGCCTGCCATCAGGGCCGCCATGGTTTGCGTGGAAGATCTTGCCACCGGCAGCAGTCGCATAACCCATTGCTTTGAAATGCTCTGGCAGCGTCGGCTTGCCAACGATCTGCACACTGCGCCGCCAGTCCTGTTCATTGCCAAAGACACCGCTTGAGGATGGCAACATGCCTGACAGCAGACTCGTGCGGGAAGGATTGCACAAAGCGTAGTTGCAGTGCGCATTGGTGAAGCGCATCCCCAACTTTGCTAGGCGATCCATGTTCGGCGCCTTTGCCTGCGGATGCCCGCCCATCCAGCCAACATAGTCGCGCAAGTCATCTACAATGATGAAGAGCACGTTGGGCTTTCCTGAGACACTGGCGCTCCGTTTTTTCGATTTCGAGGCAGCGTGAGTCATCGCTGGCAAGGCAAACAACAGGGTCAATAAAACAAGTCGGCAGAGGAAAAGCATCCCCGCACTGGAGCATTCAGCCCAGAGTTGTGCAACGTCCGCCTCAATGCAGCAGGTATTGCATTTCAGATTTCTGCTTTCCCATTTCTGGGTTACAGGACTGCCTGTGAACCTTGCCACTCAGATCACAATCTTTCGCATCCTGCTCATCCCTGTCTTCATCGGGCTAGCGATTTACTATGGGGAAAGCGTGAAGGCGGGTGCAGCAGATGAAACGCTGCGCTTTTGGACCATCGCCAGCTTTGCCCTCGCGGCGATCAGTGATGCGGTGGATGGCTACATCGCACGGCACTTCAATCAGGCGACTCGACTGGGTGCCATCCTCGATCCGCTGGCTGACAAGCTGATGCTGCTCTCAGCCGTCATCGCGCTGAGCTTCACGGGCTGGCGTCAGCATTTTCCGCTGTGGTTTCCCACGCTCGTGATCTTTCGTGATGTAGCGAGTATTGGTGGTGCGTTTCTGATCGACTACCTCACAGGCAAATGCGTGATCAAACCACACTGGACAGGCAAGGTATCCACCTTTGCGCAGTTCGCCGCCGTGCTCTGGCTGATGCTGGATTTCCCGCACCTCATCTGGCCCACCGTTTTGGCTGGAGCTTTCACCGCCATTTCAGGCTTCATCAATCTCGCCGCTGGTGTGCGGCAGGTTCGGCATCACGAGGGTCTGAGTTGAAGCGGCTCTTTCAGAGGCCGCGCCAGATGGAGACACCTCTGGAAACAAACGGTCCCTCATTCAAAAAGATGTTACGGCGATGATAGTAGCCACCGCCCACACTCTGATATGGAATCATCATGCCTCGGAAACCCACCTTCCCGCCTGGTATCCGCTTCTCGCCTTCTCCGATTGTCGGCTCCAGCATGATCTCGCCGGTGAAAAAGCCCGTCGGTGCATGGAAGTCGATTCGGGTGACACGGTTCAGGCCTGGAGTCGAACGTGGCAGCAGTGCCCGATGGTCTGCGGTGAGGCGAAAAATGGTGGACTCAAGTTCGAAGTTGAAGGGGTCAGATGAGAAGACCGCATTGCCTGGAGCATCAGGTCCATGAGCCAGCAGTGTATGACCCGCAGGTGGCATGATGTATCGCCCGCCGGTGCCACGGAGTGAGAGACGAAAGCCTTCAGGATACAGACGTGCGCCAGGTTTGGCGATCTGCCGCCACTGAAGCTCCGTCGCAAAGGTGAGTGACCCAAAGACATCAAGAGACAACGCACCTGCCAGAGTGCTGCCCTGAGCTGCGGAGTGGACATAGAATGGCAGAATTAGAATGTCTCCTCCCTTCATCACCGGACAGGCACAGGTGAAGCCCGTGCCATCCACGAGCGAACCCACGGCCACAGCGTTCGAGCCTGGACTCATGTGCAATGACATAAAGCTGCTACCTTGAGGTGGGTACACTCCTTCATCAAGCAAGTCCGATGTCAGAAGCGTGTTGTATCTCCCGACGAGGTCAGGACTGACGAGCGCTGCGCCTTGAGCACGGAAACTGAGACCGCATTCCCATGTCTCCGTTCTGTCATCTGCAAGCGTCGCGATCACTTGAACTCTGAGCGGTGTCGCTGACGGTTCTGACATCAAAATGAGGCGTAACTTTTTGGTGCCCGCCAGAGGAGCCATCGGTAATTCACACTCATAGTAGCTCGAAGACAGTGGCTTCAGCCTGCTGGCAAAGCGTCTTGTCACGGCATTGATTCGCAGCACACCGGAGAAGCTGCCAGCCTCCTCCATGTTGAGTTCAAGATAACCACCCATCTTAAAATCCGGCAACTCGGCTGATCCCGAAACAATCCCCGCATAGACGCCAGGCTCGGCTGGACGCAGTGGCTGACCCACACGGATCACGGTAACAAGTGGCGTGCTTTTCCTGCCGAGGAAATCCGTGAGGCTCCACGTCACGCGAAACACACCCGCCTTGGTAAAGGTGCCGCTCAAGTTTCCCGTCGCAGAGTCAATCGTGAGGCCCGCAGGCAAATCTGTGGCTCGAAGGATGCTTCCTGGAAATCCAGTGTTCAGACCATTCATATCCATCGCGTTGAGAGGTATCATAGCCACTTCGTTTTGGATCGTATCCCCCACGAGATGATCTTGAGCGAAGACATTAAAAAGGCGTGGGACACGGCCCACTGAACGCAGCGTATATCGCGCCACCTCCGTCTCTGCCAAAGGCACGCCCTGATAATTTCCCACCACGGCCACGGCAGACAATTCCTCCTGAAGCAGGTTATCCCTGAGATAGCGACCGTTCACGATGGTGAGTGTGGGTGAATTCAGGCCGAAAAGGTAAGGACTCTCCCAGGAACCTAGCCATTTAATGTATGCCCTGCCCCATACTTTCGTGGTAAAGCGCGCTGACTGATCATCACGCATTGGGATCACTCCCGACTGCGGCTCAAAGACGACGAGTTCACATATATTGGAGAACACCGTGTGCGTGCCGCTCTTCACCTCGACCTGATAGTAGCCCGCATCTTCCGGTTCCAAAGATGCCAGATCCAAACTGGCGCGTGTCTGCCCTGGCACTGTGCGGCCCTCGCGCGACCAGCGGTAGGTCATCACCTGACTTCCATTCACACTCGGCGTCAGGATCAGCCGTTGACCCTTTGGATGAATCACGGCTTTCACGAGCGAAACCTGGGGCGCAGCGAAACTCTGCGATGCGTTTGATTTCCAGATGACCTGAAATGAATAATCAAGCACCGCACCGCCCGTACTGAACGTCACCGTCAGTGTTTGATCAGCCAGAGGTAAAGTAGAACGCGGCCGCAATTCAAAGACAGCCTTAGCATCCGCAGCTAGCAAGGCTACACTCGTCGGACCCACGATTTCAAAAAGCGCTGCGGCTGCCCCCGAAAGCTGGGCTGTGGGAAAGGGCAGCAGATCTGGCCCGGCATTGCGGACATGGAGAGGCAGTGACTGTCCATCTATCCACGGACGCCAGGACACCTGTGAGCCTGATTGGACTTGCTCGTCGTTTTGCCCATACCCAGAGACGAGAGTCGTCTTGGCTCCCAGGCTCACCTCAAGCTCCATCAATGGC
>JBEBGU010000452.1:0-4397 GCA_040081325.1 Prosthecobacter sp. | reverse complement strand
AATAACTTTTTCATGCCAAGAGCCTCCGGGTGATGGTTTCGACGGCTTGGATGCAGAGGTGGCCGAGTTTTTCGAATTGATCGCGTTTCAGGCGGAAGGAAGGGGACATGACGGTGACGGCGGCGACGGGGTAACGGTATTCATCCAGCACAGCAGCGGCGACACAGTGGATGCCTTCGAGACCTTCGGCGACGTCAGTGGAGAAGCCTCTTTTGCGAGTTTTTGCCAGATCAGCCTCAATGGCGCTGCGTGTGGCGAGCGTGGTCGGCGTGTATTGCTTGAGCTTCACGCCGGCGAAGAAGGCATCGATCTCGGCGGGCGGGAGATGTGCGAGGACAGCCTTGCCCGGCGCACACGAGAACATCGGCACCTGAAGGCCCACGGTGCTGCTCACCTTGATCGGCTGCGACGAGATGCACTGCTCCAGCACGGTCATCTTGTGATTCACGCTGGTGAGAAGCTGCGTGGTTTCGCCAGATTCATCGCGCAGCCAGTTGAGGGATTCCAAAGCGCAGACGACGAGGCTTTTCTCGCGCACTTGAGGTCGTGAGAGATCGAAGAGCTTGTTCGTGAGCACGAAGCGCTTGTCGTCCTCACGGCGCTGGAGGTAGCCGCGATTGTGCAGCGTGCCGGTGATGCGAAAGACTGAGTTCACCGGCAGATCCAGCTCGCGTGCGATTTCAGTGAGACTCAGGCCAGCGCGATGTTGACCGAGAAGTTCCAGGATTGCGAGCGTGCGCTCGGTGCCGGGAGCCAGGGAGTCCTCGGTCAGAGGGATGCTTTGAGATAAGATTTCCATTTTCCAAATCCAGAAACGATCCCAGATTTAGAAATCTATCCTCTACCCTTCATCATGCCTAAACATGCCACCATAACCCGGCTGATACAGCGTAAACCCGAGCACCGGGGCCATGGCTTCAAAGTGCTTGTCCTGGGCATAGACTCGGCACATCAGGCGCACGGCGATCGTAGCGATGAGTACATCGCTGTTGGGGACGGTGATGCCAGCATCGCGCAGCTTCCAGGTGTGGCGCACGGCAGCGAGGTAGTCGGCCTCAGAGACGCGGATGTAGGGCAAGCAGGAAAAGTCCGTGTTGAGCTGCTTGCGCTCCTCTTTGCGGGCACCGCCGAGGACCTCGTGCATCACCGGCGAGCAAAGCGTGGCCTCATAGGCATCCAGCAAGCCCTCAAGGCCGACCTTGACCTCCAGGCTGCCGGTGCGTCTAGAGGCCTCGATCCAGATGGAGGAATCGACGAGAACCATGGCTCAGAGGATCTCCAGCGCCTCCACTTCGGCGTTCGTGGAAGGATAGTCGTAAAACCCCTCCCGGAGACGCTTGCCAAATTCTTTGGCCCGCATTCTTTTCACATATTGCTCGACAGCCTTGGCAATGGCAGGGCTTTTATTTTTTTCACCCGTCAACTCCATGGCGTCGGTGATCATTTCATCTTCTATATCAACAGAGATTCTCATGTGCTTATAAAATGCCCCATTATAAATCAATGCAAGATGATATTTGAATCAATTTAAACCAAAATAGAGAAATAATGAAATCTGTCATCGCTGTTCATCCCGGTCATTTGGAAATCCTCGACACGCCTGTGCCGAAGCCGGGGCCGTATCAGGCGCTGGTGAAGACAGAGTGCGCCTGCCTTTGCAACCGAACTGACAGCGAGCTGCTGCACGGGAACTTCCCTGGGATGGAGGACAAGTTTCCTTTCGCGCTCGGCCATGAAAGCGTGGGCATCGTCACGGAGATCGGTGAAAAGGTGCGGAATTTTGCCGTGGGAGATCGCGCGGTGGGTGGGCTGAACTTTGACCTGCAAATGGAGGGCGTGGACTCGTGCTGGGGCGGCTTTGGTGAATACACCCTGGCAAATGATCACGCAGCGATGGTCGTAGATGGTGTGGCCAATGAAGCTGGCGGTTGGGTGGAGGTGTATGAGATCCAAACGAAGGTGGATGCGGATATCCCGCCGGTAGAGGCAGTGCTGCTCTGCACTTGGCGCGAGGTGCTCGGAGCATTCCGCGATTTCCATCTCCAGCCGGGTAATGATGTGCTGATCTTCGGCGCGGGGCCGGTGGGGCTGAGCTTTGTTAAGCTTGGTCGCCTTTTCGGACTGCGCTGGATCGGCATCGTGGATCGTCATGCGGACAAACGAGCGAAAGCGATCTCGTTCGGCGCGGATGCGGCGTTTGAGCCTGGGGAAGAGATCAGAACCGCACAGGGGGCTGTGCGGACCACTTTGGATGCGGTGATCGACGCTGTGGGCAGTGCGGACATCCTCCAGCAAGGCCTGCCACTGCTTCGTCGTGGTGGTTCACATTGCATCTACGGCGTGCTGACTCAGCCGGTGCTTCACATCGACAAATCAAAAGGCGACTTCAATTTCAACGTGCTCGTGCATCAGTGGCCGACACGAAAGTATGAGCGCGAGAGCCAGCCGCAGCTTTGTCAGTGGATCCGTGAAGGGAAGCTGACCTCGGCTGACTTTATCACGCACAGGTTCCCCTTGGAGCAGATCCATGAGGCCTTTGATGAAGTCGCGCGTCGTGGGGTGATCAAGGCGCTCATTGAGTATCCTTGATCACTCGGATCGAGACGGTTTAAACCAACTCGCAAGTTACCTTGGCGCTCTTGTCCATCACACCGAGGACAACGGCTCCAGTGCCGACTTTGAGGGCTTTGGCGGCGTGTTTTGGATCGACGATGGCGACCCAGCCGATGCCCATATTGAAGGTGTCCCAGCAATCGGCGGGATCAGCGTGGCGGAGCACTTTTTGAACAACGTCGTTCTTCCAGGTCGGCACTTTGAGATGACAACCAAAGCCACGTTTGGTGAAGATGCGTCCGAGGTTTTCGACGAGACCACCACCGGTGATGTGGGCCATGGCTGCTGGCTTGATCTTGGCCTTCTTGAGGCCCCAGCATTGCTCATGATAAAGCAGGGTCGGGGTCAGAAGTTGAGCGGCTTCTTTCTTGCTAAGCTTGATACTTTCTTTGGCAAGGATGCGGCGCACGAGGCTGAAGCCGTTGGCGTGGAAGCCGGCGCTGGGCCAGCCAATGAGCACGTCGCCCGTCTTGATTTCAGCGGGGTTGAGCACGTCTTTTTTCTCAGCGGCACCGATGGCGAAACCGGAGAGTTCGACCATGCCATCGAGCACAGCGCCTGGCATTTCGGCGGTCTCGCCACCGGCGAGGATGCAGTTGCAGGATTGCAGATACTCGGACATGCCAGCGATGATCCGGGCGAGTTGGCGCTTCTTGATTTGATTCACACCGACGTAGTCGAGGAACATGATAGGATCAGCACCGCAGGTGAGCACGTCGTTGACGTTCATGGCGACGAGGTCTTTGCCTGCGTTTTCGAGCAGGTCGTATTTGAGCAGGAGTTCCAGCTTGGTGCCCACGCCATCGCAACCGGTGAAGATCATTGGCTCCTTGTATTTGCTCAGATCGTAACCGGCAGCAAAGAGACCGAAGGCATTGGCGAGCTTGCGCTTCTTCTGAGTGGCCTTCACGAGCGCGCCGATGTCATCGACGAACGAGGCTGCTTCATGAATATCAACGCCGGCTTGTTTATAGGTGTGCTTGGACATGGGAAAGAGGGCCGACAGATCGCTGTCGGGGCGCAGAGAGTGAAGCGCAGAGGCGTGGATGCAAGTCTGGCTTGATCCTCAGATGGGTTCCAGGGCTCCACGCTGATTTTGGGTGCCGCAAGCGGGGCATTGAGTGACGGCGGGAGTTTTTTTCGCAATGGCGTAGGTGCAGTTGCAGATACGGCATTGGATGGCGATACGGCGGCGATACACCTCACGCCGACGCTCGCGCCAGAGTGTCCAGATCCAGAGTGCGCAGACGAGGCAGACACCGATCATCATGACCACCACGATTAGCTCGCTGAGTTGGATCTTGATCATGGCGCGGCCCCCTTCTCCCAATCGAAGCCGACCTGCGCCCACTCGATATCTTTTCCGCCTGACTGAAAGCGTAACTGAGTCATGGCCGCGTGGAGCTTGACCATCACAGCAGGGTCATCTGAAGAGGCCAGCGGCAAGGCCATGATCACCTGCCCCAGCGATCCCACGGCGATGCGGAATCGCGGGCGTGAGGGATCGGATAAAGGGATGTCATGAAGGGCCGAATCGGAGATCAATCGGCCCGCCATTTCGCCATCAATCTTGACCTTAAGCGCCGATGCTTGCGCCGCTTTGACGGGAATTTTCTCCAGCTTTGGCAAAGGCGGCAGCACGTCAATGTCCTGAGCAAACAAGCGCGGTCTCTCACGCGTGGTGAGGCCTGCATTCGGAGCTTTGAGCTTGAGTTCAAAGCCAGCCAAGGCGGGCTGAAAATCTGGCAACTTCACCGAGCTAGGCACTGCACGCTGATCTGAAG
>JBEBGU010000451.1:0-4404 GCA_040081325.1 Prosthecobacter sp. | reverse complement strand
CCACCTCTGACAGTGACTACTACCTCACCGGAGTGAATGCCGGCTTGCTGTGGAAACAGAATGTGACTCAGGATCAGGCCACACCCGGCACGGCGGGGGATGACACGCAGTCGCTCACGGAGCATGTGTATGCGGCTCCGGTGGCCTCGGCCACTTCATGGCGCATCGGCCAGATTCAGCAGACGACCGCCACGTCTCGGCGGCCCGGTACGGCAATCCCGGATGTGACGAAAGTCTCCAGCTTCACTTACTATGGCACGGGGAGCATGGCAGGGATGCTGGAGTCGGAGACGATTGATCCAGGCACGCCTTTTGCGGTGACGAAGACGCATTACTACACGGACTCGGGGAACGAGCGCAAGACGGTGACCACCGCCGCAGGCGTGCCTGACGTGGTGAGTGAGACTTGGTTCAGTGGGGATGACCGTTTTCCAGTCGCCTCCAAGAACAGGCTGGGTCATGCCAGCGTGACGACCTATGATGCGGTGCGCTCGCTCGCCACCTCCGCCAGCATGGCCTTTGCGACCTCGGTTCTCAGCTCGGGGTCAGGGCAGTCCGCCGAGCCGCAGGCCCCCGGTGGCACGCTTCAGACCAGCACGCTCTACGATGCCTGGGGCACGGCCAAAATCACCACGGCGGCAGATGGGCTGAAGAGTGTGCGCTTCACGCAGTATTTTAGCCACAGCTCGCTGCCGCGCTGCCTGTACTATGTTTATGAGCAGGCAGAGGGCGGCACGCCCGTTGTGACGTATTATGACCGCTACCACACGCCGCTGCTGGTGGAGAAGACCGGGTTCAATGGGGAGACGATTTTTCAGGAAAGCACGACGAAGTTTTTGTTTGATAATGGCGACACTTACCTTGGCGCGCAGAAGTTGGGGACTCAGCCCTATTTTGCCCATGATCCGCCACCGCCGTATGGCATCGAGGAGCAGGATGTGTATGGGCGAAAGGTGCGGGTGACGTCTGCGGATGGCTCACAGAGTGCGGTCGAGTACCAGGGGCTCAAAAGCTTCTCTTATACCTTACGCGGAGGGGCGAATGACGCGGCTAACACGCGCCGTCGCACGCACACTCGGGTGGTGGATCAGGCGGAACGTCCGCTGGAAATAGAGGACAATGTGGGCAGCAAGGTGGCCTTCACGTATGCGGCGGATGGTCAGCCTCTGAGCGCGACGACGACCTACTCCTCCACGGACAGTGCTGCCACCAGCGCACCCACGACGATCACGACGACGTACAATGCGCAGCGTCTGAAGGAAAGTGTGACGGACCCGAATGTGGGCACCTCGTACACCTATTACGACAGCTTTGGGCGCGCTGTCCTAACCAAGGATGCGCTGGGCAAGGGCACGGCGACAAGTTTTGATTTGCTGGGTCGCCCGGTGCGCACGCTGACGGGGATCACGGTTCCGGCCACGGTGGAGGGGCCGCAGACCATCACGGCCTGGATCGTCGGGCTGAGCACGGCGACGGAAGGTGAAACAGAAACGGTTTACACCTATGACACGGCCCCCGGCTATGGCCTTGGGAAGGCGGCGAGCGTGACGTTCAAGGAGTTTGAGCGCAATGCTGGTGGGGCGATCACGGCGACGCGGCAGGTGGTGGAAACTTACACTTATGATGCGCTGGGCCGCAGTGTCAGTGGCAGCACGGCGCTGAGTGGTCAGGTGGCCTTTAATGGCACTTACAACGTGAGCACGAGCTATGATGGCCTGGGCCGGGTGAGCACGGTGACGGATGCGGGCGGTTACACGCGGGCGAGTGTGTACAATGAGCGCGGGTTCCTGGGCGCGGTGCATGAGTTCAGCGCGGGCGGGGCCATGCTATGGCGCGGGATGAGCTATGATGCGTCTGGCAAGATGCTCCTTGAGCACAATGGCAACGGCATCGGCACGCAGAACCGTTACCACCCGACGCGCGGCTTTTTGGAAAGCAGCAAGACCCTGCGCTGGACGAACAACGCGACGATCCAGGAATATGAAATGCAGCTCGATGATCTGGGCAACGTGCTCTGGCGCAGGGAGCAGCGCTTTGAATCCGTGGTGGCAGGCGTGAGCGTGCCGTCTGCGGACCCGACGACACGCACAGAGAGCTTTGGTTATGATAAGATCAATCGCCTAACTTCCTCCTCCGTCACGGGTCAGAGCACGCAGGCGTTTACGTTTGCGGCGAATGGGAACATCCAGACGAAGAGCGGCATCGGCACTTATGGTTATGGCGCGCGTGGTCATGGACCCCATGCGGTGACGAGTGTGACTGTGGGCACAGAGGTGCAGCGCAGTTACTCGTATGATGCGAAGGGGCGGATGACCACCGAGCACGCGGGCACGAACCTGGCGGTGCTGCCGCTGCGAGAGATCGCGTACACCAGCTTTGATCAGCCGAGGTTCATCCAGCATTGGGGTGCGGCGGCGCTGAGCAGTGATGTCGGCGCGCTGGGCGATGGCACCACGCCCTGGGATCAAGTCTGCACGCTGCGCTTTTACTTTGGCCCTGGGATGCAGCGCTTGATCCAGACCAAGCACAAAGGTCAGCTCGTGACCAAGGTGCTGAGCCTCGGTGGTTTTGAAATCCGCGAGACGACGAATGGTGCCAGCCTAACCGGCACGATGATCGAGCGTGAGGAGCGCAGCAGCTTTGGCAACGGCACGCGAGTGAAACGCTGGACGGTGACGAACCCAACGATCCCGGTGATCAGCTACGAGTTCGCCGCGAAGGATCACCTCGGCAGTGACAGCGCCACCTTTGACGGAGCGGGTCAACTCCGCGAGCAGCGCGGTGATTTAAAAGGCGCCGAAGCCCAAAAGACCGAACGCCAAAGCTACGACGCTTGGGGTGCGAGAAGAGACGGAGAAACCTGGGCGCCTGCCGAGGGACAACTCGCCAAAACCACCACCCCGCCCGCCGAACGCGTGGGCAGCAACCTCCCCCGAGGCTACACCGGCCACGAGATGCTCGATGACGTGGGCCTCATCCACATGAACGGCCGCCTCTACGACGCCGCGCTCGGGCGAATGTGCGCCGCTGACCGTGACGTGCAGGCCCCCGACATGGTGCAGAACTACAATCGGTACAGCTACGTCCTGAACAACCCGATGAACGCCACCGACCCGAGCGGTCACAACTGGTTCAAGAAGATCATCGGCATCATCATTGCGGTGATCATCGCGGTAATTTTGATCATGGTCGCCGTGTATGCTTTGGCATATTTAGCGCAAGCTGCCACACTGGGTTCTATTGGTACAGCTACAACCGCAGGCACAGGTCTTGCTGGGGTGCTGACGGGAACCACGATCGGCACCGCGAGTGCTTTGGGTACCATTGGAGGGATCAACGCGGCCATCTGGGCAGGAGCAGCGGTGGGAGCAGCATGGAGTGCCATCAACACCACGATCCAAGGCGGCACGTTTAGCCAAGTACTGAAGTCGTCTGTCATCGGAGCTGCAAACGGTGCTGTGGGTGCCATCGTCGGTGGTTACATAGGCAATCTGGGTGGAGATTGGGGCAGCTACTTGAGTCCAGCTAAAGAAGGCGTGAAGCAAGGCGTCTGGGGCACAGCCAAACATATAGCTGCTCATGGTGCCTCAGGTGGAGCAATGAGTGAAGCCAATGGCGGCAGTTTCCGAGACGGTTTCATCGGCGGTCTGATTGGTGCAGGGGCCACAGGTATTGGCATGAAATTATATGGAGGCAAATCACTTTATACCAGCGGAGCCGTCTGGGCTGTTGCCGGAAGAACGGCGATTTCAGCCGTGACTGGTGGTCTGTCTTCCATGGCGACAGGCGGGAAGTTTGCCGACGGCGCTTATTCAGCGGCGTTCTTCCATTTGTTTAATACTGAAATTCATTCGCTGAATGCAATCGCCAAAAATGGTGAAGAACAAATAGTGGTACTCTATGATGGCTCAGATGAAGGAGGGGAACCTTTCCTTGACGAAAATGGAGTAAAAACTGATATGACAACTGGTAAAGGCTTTACAGAAGTCGCGGGTTGGTTGATTCGGAAAACGGGCTTGAACGGTCTGGGAGATCCAGGAGGATCAAATTTTGCTATTGATATTAGTAAACCAGGATGGCAGGGCAAACTGTCTGCGGCTCAGGGAATCCTGGCGAGTCGAAATGGCATTGCACGAATTGTAATAGTTGATCATGGCGATGTCGGCATGCAAGGTTTCGGAGACAAGCTTTTGAGGCCAAGCGGTGATGATTGGCGTACAATCTCCTCGTCACTCAGGGAAGGGGGGCAGGTTCAATTACTTGGCTGTAGAGTAGGCGACGGCATTGAAGGGAAAAATTATCTTTTTGAACTCCAGATATATGCAAGAAAAAGTATCTCAGTTGGTGCTTTTTCAGGCAGCGTGAGTTACGCGAAAAGACAAGCAAGAGGCAGTTGGGTTTATG
>JBEBGU010000450.1:0-4405 GCA_040081325.1 Prosthecobacter sp. | reverse complement strand
CATCGGTATCAAGTCCGTCAACTTCTGCGAGAAGCTGCTCAGCAAAGCCAAGGTCGCCGCCGTCCCCGGCGTCGCCTTCGGTGCCGAATACACCGTGCGCTTCAGCTACGCGACCGGCCTTGATGTCATCAACGCCGGCATGGACCGCTTCGAAGAGTTCTGCGGCCAGCATTAATTTTCGAGTCAACATTCACAAAAGGCTGCCAGCGATGGCAGCCTTTCTTTTTTGCGCATTGATCCCAAGGCACGCCTCCGGTAATCATGCGCTGCCATGTCCAACACCGACACACATTGCGTGCCCTACCTGAAGGCGCTGGGAGATCCCAGCCGCTGGAGGATCGTGCGTGAGTTGCTCGGTGAAGAACTCACGGTGGGCGATCTCGTCACACGGTTGGGCATCAGCCAGTACAATGTCTCCAAGCATGTCCGCATTCTGCGTGAGGCGGGCATTATCGAGACCGACAAGTCAGGCAAGTTTGTGCACGCCAGCATCACCAGCCACTTCCGCACAAAGCTAAGCGCTGACCGCAAGACGCTGAACCTCGGCTGCTGCACCTTTCACTTCGACAAAGAGTGATCACACCTTGCGTGATTCGCTGATACATGCCTGTATCGGCATACGTTAAATCTCACCCATGTCCCAACCCCCAGCACGTTACATCATGATCGGCGGCTTCCTCGGAGCCGGAAAGACCACCACCGTCGGCAAGCTGGCGAAGCATCTGACCGATCAAGGCTTGCGCGTGGGATTGATCACCAATGACCAGGCCGGCGGACTCGTGGACACGAAGCTGCTGCGCGGACAAGGTTACGCGACGGAAGAAATCGCGGGCGGCTGCTTCTGCTGCCGCTTCAACACGCTGGTCGATGCCGCCAGCAAGCTGACCCATGCCACGAAGCCCGATGTCTTCATCGCAGAGCCCGTGGGCAGTTGCACCGACCTCGTCGCCACCGTGACCTATCCTCTGCGAAGGCTGTATGGAGATGCTTTCACCGTGGCTCCGCTCAGCGTGCTGGTCGATCCCGTGCGGGCGCGCCGCGTGTTCGGCCTCGATCAGGGCGGCACCTTCTCCAGCAAGGTGGCCTACATTTTCAAAAAGCAGCTCGAGGAAGCCGACATCATCGTCATTAGCAAAAGCGATCTCCTCGCTGATGCCGAGCGCGAGGAACTGCGCGCCGTGCTCGCCACCGAGTTTCCTCTCGCCAAGATCGTCACCGCCTCACCACGGCAGGAAACCGGGCTCGATGAGCTTTTCGCCAGCCTCATGACTGACGTGCAGGCGCGGCGCAATCCCATGGCCGTCGATTACGAAGTCTATGCCGATGGCGAAGCGCTTCTTGGCTGGCTGAATGCCACCGTCACGCTCAAAGCCGCCGATGAGTTCGAGGCGAACGACTTCCTCAAACAACTCGCCACGAATGTACAGGGCCGCCTGCAACTCGCCGGAACGGAGATCGCCCATTTCAAGATGACCTTCAGTCCTGATGACGGCATCGCGGGTGAACTCGCCAGCATCAATCTCGTTCGCAGCGACTATATCCCTGAACTCGGCATGGAGCTTGATGAACCGACCACTGGCGGTCAGCTCATCGTCAATCTTCGCGCCGAGGCCGATCCCGCTTCGCTTGTGGAAGCCGTGAAAGATGGCCTGCGCCAAGTCACCACCAATTTCTTCGGCCTCCAGGCCACGCTCGATCACGAAGAGCACTTCCGCCCCGGCAAGCCCACGCCCACGCATCGGGACGGTGAAGTGGTGATGGAAACCAAAGGCGGTTGCATCCCAGGCAGCGGCTGCTGCTAAGCAGAGCCACGAACTAAAACGGAAAAGTCGCGCTCATACACTTGCACTGATTGGCATATATAACATGACACTCTTCCTCATCGCCGCTGTTTTCGTTGTCGCCTACACAAATGGGGCGAACGCGAATTTCAAAGGTGTGGCGTCTCTTTATGGCAGCGGCACCACCACCTATCGGACAGCAGTGAACTGGGCGGCGGTGATGACTGCCACGGGCTGTGTGCTGGCGATGCTCACGACCTCCAGCCTGCTGAAGGCCTTCTCTGGCAAGGGGCTCGTGGCGGAGACGCTGACGACGCAGCCGATGTTCCTGCTCGCCGTGGCAGTGGGCGCGGGATTGACAGGACTCTTCGCCACCACGTTTGGCTTTCCTGCCTCCACCACGCACATGCTCACCGGCGGGTTGCTCGGCGCGGGCTGGATGGCGGACGCCGGTGGCGTGCATCTGGAAAAGCTGTGGGACAGCTTTGTCCGCCCGCTGCTCTTCAGTCCCGTGATCGCTGTCGTGGTGGGAGCAGTGATTTATCTTGTCTTGAAAACGCTACGTCTCGCGCCGGATCATCGCACGCGGATGCTGGACGCGCTGCACTTCCTCAGTGCCGGAGCCGTGTGCTTTGCGCGTGGCATGAATGACACGCCGAAGATGGCCGCGCTGCGGCTCGGCGTGGGTGGACTCAGCGGCCTGTCAGGCAGCGTGCTCATCGCCGCCGCCATGGCCGCAGGCGGTCTCATCAGCGCCCGGCGGGTGGCGGAGACCTTGGCGCATAAGATCACCGACATGAATCCCGGCCAGGGTTTCGCGGCAAATCTCGCCACAGCGCTGCTCACCACCACGGCCAGTTATCACGGACTGCCCGTCTCCACCACTCATGTCTCCGTCGGCGCGTTGCTCGGCATCGGTATCACCACGCGACAGGCGAAATGGCGCACGGTCATTCCAGTGCTTGCTGCATGGGTCATCACCCTGCCGTGCGCCGCTGCGCTCAGCGCCGCCGCGTATGCCGTCGGCAGGCGCTTTCTCTGATTTCCTCTGGAAAAACAAACACAACACAACATGCAACAAACACGCCTCATCATGCTTGCCGCCTTCACGGCAGCGACCTCCGCCCTGGCCACTCCGTCAGGTCTCAACAACATCCCCACTGCCGACACCGTGCCGCACCGAACAGTCGCCGTGCAGGCCTTCAGCAGCTTCGGCGGCCCTAACCAATTCGGTGCCAATGGACCCGGCCAGCATTCTTTCTGGATGGGCTTCAAGACAGGCTGGGAATTCTCGCCGCTGCATCTCGAATGGGGTCTCGACAGCCCGCTCGGACCTGGACTGACAGGACCGTTGCTGTTTCAGACCAAAGTCGGTTTCTCGCCGTGGGAAGACGGCAGCCTCGCGCTCGGCATCGCCGGAGTCGCGCTGACAGATAGCGACCGCTCGGGCGATCCCTTCAGCTACCTCATGCTCGCTCATGACTTCCACTTTGCCCGCCTCCATGCAGGCTACGGCTACCAGACCAATGGCAGCAGTTTCCTCACCGGCATCGACCGCACCTGGAAGGTCTTTGACCGCGATCTCAATCTTAACGCCGACCTCGTGCAGTCACGCGATCAGCGCGGCCTCATCACCGCCATCGGGGCCAAGTATGCGCTGAGCAAACACATCGTCCTCGAAACTTGGACCAACTTCCCGGACCGGGGCGCGGTGAGCACCATCGCCAAGATCAACTTCGTCTTCACTTTCTAATCCCCCATCCACCCCCACACGACCCTGAAACTCATCTGCTCATTCCTCACTCTCAGCCTGCTCAGCGCCGCCGCTCATGCCGACATCGGCCTCATCTCCTGCTCCGAAGCCAAGGCGCTCATCGAGCATCCCGACGCTTCGAAGCGCCCCATCGTGCTCGACACACGCGGTGGCTACAAAGACTACTTCCGCGGTCATCTGCCCACCGCGCATCACATCAACTTCGACACGCTGCGCGGCACTGATGCTGCCGTCCCTGTGCAGTATCTGCCGGACGATCTCACGAAGGCACTGCTCATCCGTGCCGGCGTGGACAAAGACCGTCTGCATCTCGTTTATGCCACCGGTGACAAGCTCCCGAACGATGAGATCCTGAGCACGAGTATGGTTGTCTATGTGCTGGAGAAATTCGGCGTGCAGAACATCAAGATCGTCGATGGCGGCTTCGCTGAATGGAAGGCGAAGGGCTTTGAAGCAGCCCGTGATTACTTTGGCAATCCAGCCGGTCATTTGCCCGAAACAGGCATCACCACTGTCACCGCGGACATCGATGATGTGCAGGCCAGCATCGGCAAGCCCGGCAACCTCCTCGTCGATGCGCGACCGCTGAACGAGTTCCAGGGCGATGACGATGTCTGGCTGCGCAAAGGCCACATACCCGGCGCTATCAGCTTCCATTGGGCGCGCCTCATGGAGTCCGACAACACGCACAAGTTCAAGCCTTTCGCTGAAGTGAAGGCGGAACTCGAAAAAGCAGGCATCACGCCCGACAAGAACATCATCGCCTACTGCGGCACCTCGCGTGAAGGCAGTCTGCTACAGTTCTACCTCAAGCACGTCGCCGGTTATCCGAACGTTCGCCTGTATGAAG
>JBEBGU010000449.1:0-4410 GCA_040081325.1 Prosthecobacter sp. | reverse complement strand
CGTCCTTTCTGGCAGTCTCCGCTTTCATGCTCTCAACCGTGGAATGGAGAAACGTCACATAGTCGGGCGGCCCCTTGCCTCCCGCGTAGAGCCGAATGCAAGTGTTGGTGAACAGTGAGGCATCGTGCTTGATAAACGCTCGCGCCAAATCGCAGGCCGCTCCCTCTGGCGTGTCGTGGCCGCTTGGGAAACCGTCGGCTGTCACTGAGAGTTTCGGCTTTGCTGTGTTGTCGGCGGCGACACTGCAAAGGGTGAATGACAAGATGCATAAAAATGTGGAGAGCGTTCTCATATATGTTTGATGTCGCCTAACGGTGAAGTTCGTTAACAGATCAAGATGTTTGTCAGCGGCTTTATAACCAACTTTTTGTCGGAAACTTCACCCCAATCTCAGCGCTGAAACACGCCCGGTGTTAGCATCGCGGTCTTCTTGGGCTTCGGCGCGGGCTTGATGTCGAGGTTTTGGGTGAGGTCGTCTTCACTGACGGTGGACGACAGGCCATCGGCGGGCACGTCCACTTTAGTGATCCAGAGCAGGGCGTTGAGGATGGTTTTGCGGAAGTCGTTGTTGCCCCAGTTCTTGTGGAAGTGGCCGCCGGTGAAGCCGAAGCCACGCCCGCCATCGGCGCGCTCCACGGCCCACAGGTTGGACTCCTGCGCGCCTCTCTCAGCCTGGCTGTGTGGATAGGGGCCGGGAGGATAAACGTACGGGCCATCGCGCGTGGCATCGGGTGGTGTGGCGACGAGGATGGGGACGAACTTCATGCCGGCATCTTCAGCGGCCACGATGCCGTCTTTGAAAGCGGGGCGGAAGCGCATGTTGATGTACCATTCGTCCTGAATCTGAAACGGCTTCACACCACTGGTGATCGGGTGCTCAGGGAAACTCGTGAACTTTGGCTCCCACATGGGATTGCATGAAAAGGCGTTCTCATAATGCCCGCCGAGCCATTCTTTAAACTCCGCACCGCCCAGCTCCGGCACGACTTCGACGCCGTAGTGCATGACACCAAAACCCACGCCTTTGGCGATGAGCGCGCGCAGGGTTTCGAGATGATTCCCCTGCACGGCAGGATGACCCTTGCCACCATCGGCATAGATCACTACTGCGTCAGCATCAGCAAAGGTTGCCTCATCTTTGACCCAGCCCATCTCATGACGATCCACGACGAGATTCGGCACGCTGGAAAGGCACTTTTCCAGCAGCGTGGTGCCCGCCTTGAACTCATGCATCCCCGGCGGATGCGAGGGCTTGCCAGCGATGAGCACGAGCTTGTGTTTGCCATCTGGCGTGACGGCTTGAGCAAAGGCGGAGACGAGGAGAAGACTGGTGAGGAGGAGGCGCATGATGGTGGGGAAAGTTGAGAGTTTATTGTTGAGAGTTGAGAGTGACGGAGTTGAGAGCTGGCTTGAATATTCGAGTCTCTCAACTCTCAACCAACAACTCTCAACATCCCCTGCCCCTCCGAAGATCACTGGCCGATGCAATACAGCTTGTCCTGCGTGCGGATGAAGAGGCAGCCGTTCGCGGCGGCGATGCTGCTGCGGCAACTGGCGGCGTCGCCATTGGGTTTGGTGCCGTTGCCCATCTCGTTCATGCTAAGAAGCTCGAAGCTGTCGCCGCCTGCTTTGACGACATACACGTCGCCCCAGAAGTTGGTCATGTAGATCTTGCCGTCAGCCACGGTGGGGCTGCTCTCGAACTTGGATTTGCTGCCGGTCTCACCGGTCCAGATCACCTTGCCTGTCTTCGGCTCCACGCGGCTCACGGTCTTGCGACCGCTGTCGAGCACATAGAAACTGCCTTCATAGAAAGCAGGCGTCGAGACATCGGAGGTGACGACCTTTGGATCGGTGGTCCAGAGCGGCTGGATGTCCTTGCCCTTGCTGTCCATTGGCAGAGCAAACACGGGGGAGTTCTTCGGCGCGCAGACGAGCGCGACGCCATCACCCACGACCGGCGATGGCACGAGGCGGAAGAACTTGTTATACCCTTCACCGGCCAGATTCCAGCTGGTGAGACGAGCGATCTCATCGCCCGAGCCGGCATCATGTGTGGTCAGCGTATCGCCACCGGAGATGAGCATCACGCGCTTGCCGCCATGCGTGGCGAAGACGGGCGAGCTGAAGGCTTCGAGCGATTCAACGGCGGCAGGCGTGGGGCGCAGATGCTTCCACAGATCCTTCCCCGTGGCGGGATCGACGGCGAGGATGTAGCTGGTCATGTCCTTCCCCGGCGTGCCTTTCGGGAAGCCCTGGAACTCAAAGGTTTCATTGCGCTGCAACACCTGGATGTAGAGTTTGCCGCCATCCAGCGCCGGGCTGCTGCCATAGGTCCACTGAGTGGCGAAGGCACCGTGGGTTTCTTTAAAATCACGCTTCCATTGCAGATTGCCCGAGAGGTCAAACGACGCAGCCACGGCATCGGCAAACAGGAACACAACGCGCTCGCCATCGGTCACGGGCGATGGGCTGGCGAGGTTGCTCTTGTTGTCCCATTGCAGGCCGCCTTCAGAGACCACTTTGCGCCAGAGTTCCTTGCCGGTCTTGGCGTCGTAGCACAGACCCACGAGCTGCTTTTTATCCAGGATGGGCGCGGTGAGGAAGACCTTGTCACCCCAGACCACTGGTACGGAAGCGGAGATGGCAGGTACATCGACCGCCCACTTCACGCCTTCTGTCTTGCTGAACTTCGCGGGCAGGTTCTTCTCCGGGCTGGAGCCATCCTGATTCGGACCGCGCCAGTTTGGCCAGTTTTCAGCTTGAGCAAAGGTGGAGAGAAGGGCGAGAGCGAGGAGTGGCAGTGATTTCATGCAGGAGTGAGGGAAACGAGAACGCGACGGGTTGTCGAGATGTTTCTCAAAGTCACTCAAGGAGCGGAGGTGGCAAATCAGCAGCGTGTGGTTTTGCGTTTCGGTGCCACAGGCAGGCCACGGCGGCTTTTAATGATGTAGCTCTCCGCATCGGGCACCTGGCATTCGGTGTTGCCCATGTCCACTTCGACACGACCTATTTTGCGCGCGGCGTTGATGGCCTTGTCCGCCAGCGGGGCGACGTATGTGCCGCAGCAGATGATGAAGTGGTTCATCGCATAGCGCACTCGGTTCTGAGACGAGTGAATCGTCTTCACGATGCGTGTGAGCAGCATGGTCATCTGCTTGATGGGAAGGTTGCCATCGGGCGCAGTGATGACCACATTCGAAAGCGTGGCCCAGCCAGACACGGCGATGGATTCCTTCGGCGAATCGATCCACTTCAGCGCGATGTCGATGGCGTCTGGGTGCTCGGCGGCGACCGTTGGCACCGTGTAGCCGGAGTGCATGTGCCAGATGGAGTTTTTGGCCCAGCGCTCGATCTGCGCGCGCGTCATTTTGCGGCCATCAGCCACCATACCAGCGAGATACATCGCATCCGAGTTCCCCGTGGCATAAAGCTCCAGCGCCAGCGCTTGATCACCTTTGATGAGTTTCGCGATGGGTTTCAAGTCGCCGATGCGCACACCGAAGATCGGTTCGAGCGCGCCGTGACGCATGAGCGTCTTCTTGGTGGTGGCGCTGGCCTTGGCGGCGAGCGCCTGCATGGTTTCGTCGAGAGTCATTTCTTGCCAAAGCAATAAGCGTATTTGTTCGAGCGCAGGAAAATCTGGCCGTCGGACACGGCAGGACTCGCGTTACTAATGCTGTCGTCGTTGGAGATGACGTTGGTGGCGAGGAGTTCGAACTGCGGCTTCGCGGCGATGACGTAGGTGCCAGTCTCGCGGCCGATGCAGTACATTTTGTCCCCGGCGAGGAGCGGCGTAGAATACCAGCGATCACGCTTCTGGCGGGAGGCGAGCGGCTGCTCGTAAACGACGGCACCAGTCTTGGCGTCGAGGCAGGTGGCGACGCCGCGTGAGTCGTTGATGAAGTAGAGATGGCCGTCCTTGTAAACTGGCGAGCCGACGTTGCTGCCCTTCTGCGCCTGCCAGAGGATATTCGTGGCACTGACATCACCTTTGCCACCTGCTTTGACGGCCTGGCTTTGTCCGCCTGGATGGCCGATGACGAAAATGACGCCATCATGCGCGACGATGCTGGGGCATAGCTCGGCAGCCTTGATGCTGTTGCAGAACCACAGCTCCTTGCCGTCCATCGGATCAAAGGCGCGGAGCTTACCATTGGAGTTCACGACGAGTTCGTCATGTCCATCGACCTTCACGATGGTGGGTGTGTTCCATGAGGCAGGGAAACCGGTGGCGCTCCACACGGTCTCGCCGGTTTTGCGGTCGAGCGCGAGGAGTTGATTACTCTCCAGTGCTGCATTCACGATGAGCAGCTCGCCATACAAAATGGGCGATGAACCGACGCCCCAGTCGTGGGCTTTTTCGCCAACGCTGACGTTCCAGACGGGCTTACCATCGACGGTGTAGGC
>JBEBGU010000448.1:0-4411 GCA_040081325.1 Prosthecobacter sp. | reverse complement strand
ATGCCCACGTTAGGCATTCCGTTAGACCCATCGTTGGATCGCAAAATTGAGTTCAACAAGCTTCCCGCCGCCATCGCCAGCCATTTACGCTCGCGCAATGCCGAGGCCGCCAGTGTCATCAGCGCATACTTCCGCTACCGCGCTGTCGGCGATAAAGAACTGCTTGGTCAGCGATTCAAAGGATTATACCGCACTGCCGAAGTCCTCTTTTCAAATGACACGGAGGCCCAAAGTCTCATCTTCTACCAAATCCTCGATCACATTACCCTGCAAAAGACGAGGCCTCATCAGAATGCCGCTATGCTCCTGATGGCCTACTACTTCGAGTCTTGTGACATCTACAAGGAGCCGCCGCCACTCGCATGATTCTTCCCACGAAACACATCATGTTCTCAGAGTCCCTGCTCGGCCTCGGTGCCGTGCTCATCAGCCTGCTGCCAGTCGGTGCAAAGGTCGAGACGCTCTGGGATAGCTTTCAAAAGATCAATCAATCCGATCTCCTGCCCGCCTACCACACCTTCGAGAACTTCATCGCTGCCCTCGACTTCCTCTATCTGTCAGGTGCTATCGCTTACACTAGCACAGGAGAATTAATCCGTGAGACTGCTTAAACTCAGCGCCAATCAACCCAGCTTCAAGACCATCGTTTTTCGTCGGTCAGGCTTGTCGTTGATCGTGGGGCGCGCCAAAGTAGGAACCAACGATTCCAGCCAAAAGACCTACAACGGCATTGGCAAATCCCTCTCCATCTACCTCATTCACTTCTGTCTCGGAGCATCGAAGGAAGACAAACTCACCACCGCCCTCCCCGGCTGGGTTTTCACACTGGAGTTCGAGCACGAGGGAGTCGTGCACACTGCCGTACGCAGCGTGGATGATCAGCAAACCGTCACGTTCGATGGGGTGGATCTTCCACTTGATGACTACACCACGGAGTTAGGCCGCCAAGCCTTTGACCTCAACTCTCCTCAGCCTTCACTTACCTTCCGAAGCCTCATTACGCGCTTCATCCGGCCCACGAAGTTTAGCTATGTCAGATGGGAAGCCTTCGAGGAGAAAGAAGGTCGCAATAACTGGGAGACCCTTCTTCGGAACGGCTACCTTTTCGGACTCGAACCAGACATCATCAGGGATAAACATAAAGTCCGCAAAGAGCAGCAGAATACCGCCGATCTAGCCAAACAGATCAATGAGGACAAGGACCTAGCTCAACATTTTGAATCCGGCACAGATCCACGCATCGAAAGAAAAGATCTAGAGGATCAGATTGCAAAACTTGAAAGTCACCTAGCCAGCTTTGAAATCGCAGAGGACTACGGTGCCGTAAAACGCGACGCCGGAGCTACCAAACGCCGCCTTGATGACATCACGGCAGAACTCTCAGGCCTGGATGATCGCATCGCAATCATTGATGCGAGCTTACAACTCGGAGCCGACCTCCCGCGCCAGCAAATGCTCGCCCTCCTCGAAGAAGCTAACGTCATCCTTTCTGGCGGCACCAAACGCACACTTGAGCAGTTGGAAACGTTCCATCAGCGACTCCTCACCGACCGTAAGCAACGACTCGGCTCAGAACGAGACAGCCTTAGCAAACAAAGAGAGGCCCTGCTCAATGAACAATCCGAACTGTCTGCACAGCGCACCTCGCAGCTTCAGTATCTAAGCCATCACGGAGCCCTATCCGACCACATGGCTCTGTCCCAAAAGCTTGCCGACCAGCGTTCACGATTGGACCGCATTAAATCCTGGCAAGACCTCATCGGTCACTACAAAGATCGGGTGAACCGTCTGAAAGCCCGCCTCAGCGAACTCAACCTCGAAACCACCCGCTACTTGCGCGATTTTGATGCCAAACTTGATCGCAATCTCGATCTCTTCCGCAGCTTCTCCAGCCAGTTCTACGAGAACAAACCCGGAGGCATCACCCTCACCGCCAACGAGGGTGACAATCAAATTAGGTTCAACATCAAAGCCTCTATCGACGACGACTCCGCAGACGGCATCGGCAGCGTAAAAATCTTCTGCTACGACATGATGATTCTCCTGGCCCGCCGTCACCACCACATGCGCTTCATCGCCCATGACGGTCGGCTCTTTGGCGGCATGGACCCGCGCCAGCGCAGCATCCTATTCCAACAAGCCAAACTCGCCGCCGAGGCGAACGACATCCAATACATCGCCAACATCAACGAAGACCATCTCGACTCCATCCGTACCCGCCTAGGCCAGCCAGAGTTCGACCGACTCTTCTCCGATGCCATAATCCTCGAACTAACCGACGATTCAGAAGCCGGTAAGCTCCTCGGCGTGAAAGTTAAGTTGGAATATGATTCATAACGACCGGCGTTTCCCAAGGTGAGGATCATTCGCACCTCGCTCGGAATCCTCTCTCAAGCGCGAAGGGATGTCCATGTTCTCATGGAGGATGCTGGTGACACCGAGGGTCCCATCCGAGAGTTCACGTAAGAAGACGTAGAGATGCTGGTGGCGAAAGAAAAGACTCCGCTCAGTGCGTCGTCCATGACGCGTCGCCACTGGTGGTGTTTCCTTGCGCCGCGTTGATCGCCAAACAAGCAGCGCACATACTTGTCAGCCGACTCTTCACCCTCACGTTCGCTCCGTGGAGTCCCAGATTTCCAGGATTCAGTCCTTGGCGGCTTAGAAGACCTTAACTGCCATGCGTCTTCCTTCTTGCTTTGGCTTCGGCGATAAGGCTGTCGGCATCCAAGGGCACAAAATCGGCTTCAGGAGCCTCTGAACTAGATTCCAGTTCCTTTCGCAGCCACACCCACTTGCGCTGTTCCTCGCGCTCGTAATCGCGTCTCAGGAGGTCGCCAATATACTCACTGGTGGGAGCATAAAGCCCCGACACCCCAGTTGGCTCCTGACCTACTTCTTCAGCGTCTTGATGAACAAGACGACCGAGTCGATCTCGTGGTCTTTGAGCACGCCGAGGTAGGATGGCATGCCGACGCCGGTGCGCTCCATCTCGTAGCCGGCATGCACGCGGCGGGCGGGATCGAGGATGGATTCGCGGAGGTAGGCGGCATCGACGTTTTTGATGTCGGAGCCGTCGGAGAAGGTGCGGGGGGCGTTCCAAAGGCCGATCCAGGGTGGACCGACGGCGGTCTTGGCTCCTCCTGCGGCCGGTGGTGGAGCGGGGATGCTGGGATCACCAGTGGCGTGACAGGCGATGCAGCCAAAGCGCACGGCGACTTCTTTTCCAAGCGCGGCGGTGGGCTCGATTGCAGGGCCGTTCGCGGCGATGTCCTGGCGCGGTGTGAGATCGACTTTGTCATCGGCGAATCCGTGCGTGGTGAGGTCCAAGGACGGCAGCGAGTGCAGTGTGAGGTAGGCGTTTTCGATCTTCTCGATGCCGGGCGCGGGCAGGCGATAGGTGAGGCGCAGCGTGTGCGCGGGGCGCATGTCGCGGATGCCGAGGAAGATGGATTTGCGGTCGGTGGAGAGCTTGGCGCTGGAGACGGGGATGGCCTCCTGGCCGGGTTGGTCGTTGTCGGTGCGGTAGTTTCCGGAGCCGTATTGATGCGTCTGATGGTAGTTCCAGCGGTCGGCTGAGTAGCGACCGAGTTCCGCCGCGAGATCGGCGGAAAGCGGTGCGTCGAAGCCCATGAGGATGCCGCGTTTCTCGGCGCGAATCTCGACTGGCAACCAGCCGGGTGTCTTGCCTGGACGCACGCGATAGATGCCGCCTGTGCGACTGCCGGAGCTGCCGAAGATTTGAAATCCAGCGAGGTAGAGCTGACCATCACGCGGATGCATGCGACCATTCAGCACGCCTGAGGGGAAGCCGGAAAGCAGCGGCATGACCGCGCCCTGCTCGCCCTGTTTATCGAGGTAGATCTTGAAGATCTCAGGCCGTCCGTAGCCGATGTGAACGAGCGATCCATTCAGCGCGCTCATCTGCGGCTCGCGGCCATCGCGTTGCTTGATCCACACCTGGCTGGCACCGGATTGATTGATGAAATGCGGGATCCACACCTCCGGCGGTGCGATGGTGGCAGGATGGGTGACTTTGTCTTTGAGCTTCTCCGGTTGGAAACCGAAGTAGCGACCTTCCTCGACGCGATAGATCGGCGTGGCGGGCTTCCAATTGCCCTGCTGATCGCTGGCGGTGAGCAGGCCGGTCTCGACATCGTAACCGAGGTAGGGCTGGCGGAAGCCGCTGGCGATGACCTGGAAGCTGCGGCCATCGGGCGCGATCTTCACCACGACGCCGTTGTATTTGCCGATGGTGGTGCCGATCTGCCCGCCGAGCGCGAGATAAAAACCGCCATCGCGAGTGGCGATCATGTCCATGGGATAGTTCCGCGTCTCGGCGGACTGCGCGACGGCATTGCAGAAGTTCTCATGCCAATCGGCCTCGCCATTGCCATCGGTGTCGTGGAGTTTC
>JBEBGU010000447.1:0-4413 GCA_040081325.1 Prosthecobacter sp. | reverse complement strand
CAAGCGCAAGAGTGCGCATCTCAGAACTATGCGGATCGAGTAAACGGATGATGAAACATTCCTGAAACACTAACTCAAATCATCGACTCCTATGTTTAAAAAAATCCTTCAATCCTTGTCTAGATCACAGAGCGCAAAGACTGAGGTACCCAAGTTTCTCAACCCTGTCGCGGTTGCTGCTGCTAAGTCCTCAGGGAGCGTGCTCGACAAGATCGCCAAGCCTGCAGCTCCAGTGACACCGCAGACTCCCGAAGAGCTATGTGAAGTCACGCCCAAGATGCCCAAAGATCAGATCCAAGCGCGGCTCAAGCTTTTGTATCGCCGTTACAATCGCAGCGCCTCCAGTCTGGATTCAAAAATCCGGGCTGAGGCGGATCGGATGCTAAACGCTATCGTTCTCGTGCGCGAAAAACACTTTGGAGAGATCTGAGTCTAAAGGAGCCGTAAGTTCGCGAAGCGCTCCAAATTAGAGCTTCTTCTGGATCAACAAAAAGGCGGTGTAGCTTTAAGCCACACCGCCTTTTTAATCTGACTCGTTTATCGAAGCTTAGGCGATTAGTTCGCTCATGACTCGACCACCATTGACAATGTCGATCGGGCGCACGCCATCCACCATGATGCGCTTATCTCCATTGATGCCGAGAAGGCGATACATGGTCTTGGCAAGATCCTGAGGACTGACAGCATCTCGGTCCGGCTCACCACCGAGGGCGTCTGAAGCACCATGGATATAACCTTCCTTCATACCGCCACCAGCCATGGCCACGGAGAAGACGCGTGGCCAGTGATCGCGACCATTGGTGGCGTTGATCTTCGGCGTGCGACCAAACTCTGAGCTGACCATGACGAGTGTCCTTTTGAGCATACCACGATCAGCAAGATCAGTGATGAGCCGTGCAAAGGCTTGATCGAAGTTCGGGGCCTGGCCATCAAAGGCGCTCTTGATGTTGCTGTGGTGATCCCAGCCGCCGTAGTTGACGGAAACCATGCGCACTCCGGCTTCGACAAGGCGACGAGCCAGCAAGAAGCGCTGACCTGCCGTATTACGGCCGTATTCGTCACGGAGCTTGTTGGACTCTTTGTTGAGATCAAATGCCTCACGAGCCTGCGTGCTGCTGATCAGGCCATAGGCAGCCTGATAGAAGCTGTCCATGGCGGTGATGGAGTCAGCTTTTTCGACGGTGCGGAAATGCTCGTCCACGGTGCTAAGCAGGCTACGACGCCGATCAAAACGCTTCTCGTCGATGTCCTTTGGTGTGAGAAGGTCACGCACAGAGAAGCCTTTATCCGCAGGATCACTACCGAGTGCAAAGGGACCAAAAGCACTGCTCATGTAACCTGTGCCTTGTTCTGGGGCGACCATGTTTGGCACGACCACATACGGAGGCAAATTGTTACGTGATCCCTGTTCGTGGGAGATCATCGATCCAAAGCTCGGGAACTTAATGGCTGGGCTAGGGCGATAGCCCGTGAACATGTTATGCGTGCCGCGTTCATGAGCGGCCTCACCATGAGTCATGCTGCGGATCACCGTCAGCTTATTCATGATCTTGGCGATGTTCTTGAACTGCTCACCCACATACTCTCCAGGGATGGAGGTCTTTATCGGCGTGTAAGGACCACGATAGTCGGGGCTGGCAAAGGGCTTCGGGTCCCACGACTCATGCTGAGCCATGCCGCCGGGCAGATAGATGTGAATGATCGAATCAGCGATTGGCTTGAAGGTCTCAACATCAGGCATGACTGATGCAGCTTGGAGGCGCATCATTTCAGGTAGTGAGAGTCCGAGACCACCGAGCATCCCCACGTAGAGGAAGTCGCGACGGCTGACGCCTGTGCGGAGATCTATGTGGTTGCCCTGGCAATTGGGGTGCATTTTCATGTCGTGTTAGGGGGGGGAATCGATCGTTCGAGACCAATTACGCCTAGGGCTATAGCTTCTTGCAAATTTGGGAAAAGTTTTTTGCCAGCGCGATGCACGCACTTGGCAGCCGTCTCATTTGTCCACGATTCACTGCCCCTCACTTGGCATTTTTGCAGCAGCAGTCACCCAACCAGGGACGACTAGTTCCGTGATCCATGCTTGATCGATGTCATCATTCACGGGTGAGAAACAAAGTTTCACCGTCAGCGGAGCCAGAGCGCCTCCTGCACTGCGCAGCCAGTAGTCGAGATCTTTGTCGAGGTCTGCACCTTTGGGGACGTAGCCGAAAATAGGCGTGGCAGACGGGTTACTAGCTGGCACGAGTTTCACACAGCTCAGGTTCTTTTCATCGCTATACCGACCCTTAAAATGAGTTGCCTTCACGGCGAGTACGCGCATCAAAACAGGCTTTTTAGGTCGTGCCTGACGCATCTGTTCCCACTCTAGATCCCCCAAAGCCACAAAACTCGGCCAATCCACACGGGGTCCATCAATCGTCGGCACCACGGCGGCAAATTTTTGAGTTCCATCGATCAGCACCACTTTGAATTCAGTGAAGTTGGCTCTGTTCTGCGCCCCAAGTTCAATCTTCTGGAACGAGATCGCACCAGCCGGATGGTTCTCATAAAAGTCGCGCATCTGCAGTTCCACAGACTTTGGATTGGCGACGTAGGCCAGCTTTTCCTCGACACTCGGCGCGCTGAGAAATTTCTCCAAAGCCGACTGCGGTTCACTGCTGATGCTAGCCCCTTGATTAGGCTGTTTTGCTGTGCGGAAGCTGAGCTTTTTAATCGACTCGACTGCCGGTGCAGTCTTGGTAGTCGCAGGCTTCATCTGTGTCGTCACATCGCTAACCATCAGCGCACTTTTCACGGACGGCACACCAGCTTGACTAGACCCACCGTCACCATCGGGAGTGAGTCTGCTCCACATGCCAGTCATCTGAAAAATCGTCGCCAGAACGGACAGGCCCACGACCGACCCCACTGCCACGAGGAAGCGCTTCTTTGACCTTAAAATCTCAGGGTCCGCGCACATCCGCTCAAAAGCATCTCCCGGAAGTTGCTGCGGCTCACAACTCAAATCTGGCACTGCCAAAATATCCGTTGGCGGGGTCCCACTCATCAGCAACGCTTTATGCTTGATGCGACTTTCCCGTCCTGCCACTTGCAGCATGATCGACCTGCCGCACGCCGGACAGGGCCGGGAGCGTGTGACAGCAGTCACCTGAATCTCTACAGGTGTCTCACAGTGGGGGCAGGTGAGGGGGGCAGCAGGCATAGCCAAGAACTCGCACGCAACATGCGCTTGAGAGGACAACATGGCAACTTCGCAGATGAAAAGCTTCATCGCCATCCACCGTCAGTTTTCGGAGCCTTCATGGAAAGCGCTCTCGTGCTTGCCAGCGCGCGTATCCCAGCCGAAGAAAACGCCCCTTTCCGCCCATCACCATGTCCATCTGGAACTACGCCAACCCACAGCTCAAAGACCTCGTCGCTTACGAACCCGGCAAGCCCATCGAAGATGTGGCCCGCGAACTCGGACTCCGTCCTGAGGACATCATCAAGATGGCCTCAAACGAAAACCCCCTCGGCCCCAGCCCCAAAGCCATCGTCGCCATGCGGGACGCCGTCCAGGACGTCCACATCTATCCAGACGGTGCCTCCTACCGCCTACGCCAGGCCCTCGCCCAAAAGTTCGACCTCGAAATGGGCAACCTCATCATCGGCTGCGGCAGCAATGAAATCATCGAATTCATCGGCCACGCCTTCCTTCAGCCGGGGGATAACATCATCACCGCCAAGCACGCCTTCCTCGTCTATAAACTCATGGCCAAAGTCTTCGGCGCAGAGACCATCGAGGTCGATGACCCAGGCTACGTCCATGACCTCGACGCCATGGCTGCTGCCATCACCCCGCGCACGAAGAAAATCTTCATCGCCAATCCCAATAACCCCACCGGCACCCTCGTCACCCAGGAGCAGATCGACCGCTTCATGGACAAAGTGCCCGACCATGTCGTCGTCGTCTTTGACGAAGCCTACTACGAGTTCCTCGACAACCCGCCCGACACCCTCAAATACGTCCGCCAGGGTCGCAACGTCGTCATCCTCCGCACCTTCTCCAAGATCCAAGGTCTCGCCGGCACCCGCGTCGGCTACGGCATCGCTAACAAAGAGTTGATCGACATCTTGCAGCGCACCCGCCAGCCCTTCAACATCAACTCCATCGCCCAGGCCGGAGCCCTCGCTGGCCTGCTTGATCAGGAGCACCAGGACAAAACCAAAGCCATCACCGACGAAGGCCGCGCCTACTTGCAGCAGCAGTTCGCCGACCTCGGTCTCGACTACATCCCCAGTTACGCGAACTTCGTCCTCGTCAAAGTCGGCGACGGCAACGCCGTCTTCAAAGCCATGATGCAGCACGGCATTATCATCCGCGCCATGGCCTCCTACAAACTGCCCGAGTGGGTCCGCATCAGCGTCGGC
>JBEBGU010000446.1:0-4414 GCA_040081325.1 Prosthecobacter sp. | reverse complement strand
CCATCCAAACGAAGGTGGCAGCCAGGAAGGCGAGGGACCATAGAATTTTAGAAAGCAGACGCATGAGCCGTGGAAATGGTGAAACTACGAATAAACTGCTACCAGCGTCCAGTACAGAGTTTATTTTGCCAGGAGAAAGCTCATCGGACATGAAATTTTCCTCATCCGTTTTCGCCTCCACAGCATGCCCCGCACCAAGAAACCAGCACCGCCAGCCGCAGATCCAGCAGCAAAGCCCTGGCACCTCTATGTGCTGCGCTGTCGAGATGGCAGCCTGTATTGTGGGATCACCAATGATCTGGATCGGCGTGTAGCGCAGCATAATGCAGGCAAAGCGGCACGCTACACGCGGGGCAGGGGGCCAGTTGTCGTCGTTCGTTCATGGATGCATGAGAGCAAGTCGGCAGCATTGAAGGCCGAGTTCGCTTTCAAGAAGCAAAGCCGTGCCGTGAAAGAGCAGTCTCTCATTGCCTGAGCTGCGCCTCTCGTGAAACTGCACACTCATGTCCGACCACCCTTTGCTCCGCCGACTTCCTGCCTCAAAGGACTGTTCCAGTGATGAATTACTGAGCCTCTTCCTCGACTATGTCGCGGAAAAGAAGTTGGAGCTGTATCCGGCGCAGGAGGAGGCAATCCTGGAGCTGTTTGAGGACAAGAACGTCATCCTCGCCACGCCCACAGGCTCTGGTAAATCACTCGTTGCCACGGCCATGCACTTCCGCTCCATGGCGCAGGGTCGGCGCTCCATTTACACCTGTCCGATCAAAGCGCTGGTGAACGAGAAGTTCATGGCTCTGTGCCGCGACTTTGGACCCGACAATGTCGGCATGGCTACGGGTGATGCCACGGTGAATCGTGATGCCCCCATCCTCTGCTGCACGGCGGAAATCCTGGCCAACTACGCGCTCCGTGATGGCGATCGCGCGCCCTTTCGTGAGGTCATCATGGACGAGTTCCACTACTACGCCGATCACGAGCGCGGCGTGGCCTGGCAGGTGCCACTGCTGACGATGAGTCAGGCACGCTTCCTCCTCATTTCCGCCACGCTCGGCACGCCGGACTTTTTTCAAAAGGAACTCACGCGGCTCACCAGCACAGAGACGATCATCGTCTCATCAACACAGCGTCCCGTGCCGCTGGAGTTCAGCTATGTGGAGACATCGGTCGATGTGACTTTGCAGGAACTCATCGCCGCGAACAAAGCGCCCGTCTATCTCGTCCACTTCACGCAGAATGATGCCGCGCAGGCCGCGCAGGATCTCATGAGTTTAAACTTCTGCTCCACGGCGGAAAAGGCCTCCATCAAGGAACTCATGCAGGGGGCCAAGTTCACCAGTCCGTATGGGAAAGAAGTGAAGAAGTATCTGCAACACGGCATCGGCATTCATCATGCAGGCTTGCTGCCAAAGTATCGCGTGTTGGTGGAGAAACTGGCGCAGATGGGCTTGCTGAAAGTCATCTGCGGCACCGACACACTAGGCGTCGGCGTCAATGTGCCCATCCGCACCGTCATGCTGACCAAGCTCAGCAAATACGGCGGTCAAAAAGTCGCCACGCTCACCGCACGAGACTTTCACCAGATCACCGGACGCGCGGGGCGGCGTGGGTTTGACGACATCGGTTACGTCGTGGCGCAGGCACCCGAGCATGTGATCGAAAACGCCAAGATGGAGGCCAAGGCCGCAGGCGATGTGAAGAAGATGCGCAAGATGGTGAAGAAGAAGCCGCCGGAGGGTTTTGTCGGCTGGAGTGAGGACACATTTAATCGTCTGCAAACCGCCACGCCCGAGTCGCTCGTCTCGCGCTTCCAAGTCTCTCACGGCCTTTTGCTGCAAGTGCTCAGTCGGCCCGATGATGGCTGTCATGCCATGCTGAAACTCATCAAAGACTCCCATGAAACGACCGGTGCCAAGAAGCAGCACCGCAAGCGCGCGTGGCAGTTGTTCCGCGCCTTGATCGAGCGAAAAATTGTCGAGATCGTGCCTGTGGCGGAGCGCGCTGGCGGCTCGAAGTTACGGCTGAATGTGGAGCTTCAAGAAGACTTCTCGCTCAACCATGCGCTCTCGCTTTATCTCATCGACGCACTCGCTTTGATCGATCCGAACTCACCGACCTATGCGGTGGATGTGATGACGCTCTGCGAATCCATCTTGGAGAATCCAGACGTCATCCTGCGCCGCCAGCTCAGCAAAGTGAAGGAGGAAGCCATGGCGGCGATGAAGGCTGAGGACGTGCCTTATGAAGAGCGAATCGCCAAGCTGGAAGAGCTGGAGTATCCCAAGCCAAACCGCGACTTCATCTACAACACGTTTAACGACTTCGCATCCGTGCATCCCTGGGTCGGTCAGGAGAACATCCGGCCCAAAAGCATCGCCCGTGAAATGTATGAGAACTACCGCAGCTTCGCCGACTACGTTCACGATTATGATCTGCACCGCGCAGAAGGCGTGCTGCTGCGGCATCTCAGCAGCGTACATAAAGTGCTGGCTCAAACCGTGCCTGAAGCTGCCAAGACCGAGCCTGTTTTAGAGATGGAAGCCTGGATCGCGGGCATCCTGCGCGGCACCGACTCCAGCCTGCTCGATGAATGGGAGCGCCTGCGCGATCCCAATTGGAAACCCACCGAAGAGAAGCCTGCCGAAGCTCCCGACATCACACGCAATAAGCGCGAGTTCACCGCCCTCATTCGCAACGAGATCTTCCGCTTCCTGCGCCCGCTCGCCTCGCAGAATCTCGACTTCGCACTCGCCGCTCTTGGCACCGGAGCCATCGGTTGGATGGTCGATAAACTCCGCACGATCATCGACGACTACCTGCTCGATCATGAGCGCATCCGCCTCGACAACGAAGCACGCAATGGCCGCCACACCTACACCGAGCCTAGCGAAGATCAGCAAACGTGGCGCATCCATCAGGTGCTCGTCGATCCCGAAGAGCTCAACGACTGGCAGATCGAGTTCAGCGTCGATCTCCGTCTCGCGAGAGAAGATGGCAAACCATCCTTGGTCCTCGTCAGCATCGCCCCAGTCGTCGAGCGCTGATCCATTCACGCACCCGATTGGCTTTTCACAATCCTGTGCCAGCATGAGCGCCATGTCTCTTTGCCTGTCCTTCCCCGTCCCCGGAAATCCAGCCGAGGTGCTGGAGTTGATCGAACATCCACTACTCGAACTCACCGGTCACGAGGTGCGCGTGCGGATGCGCTATGCACCGATCAATCCCGCCGATCTAAATTTCATTGAGGGGAATTACGGCCGCGCATCGCATCCACCCGCCATCCCCGGCCATGAAGGCTGTGGAGAGGTCGAGTCCGTGGGACCGCTGGTCACATCACTGGAGAAAGGCGATGTCGTCATCCCGCTCCTCGGCACCGGTTGCTGGTCCCAGCATCTCACCGCCGCCGAGCATCATTTTGCTAAGTTGCCCAGCTCCATTGACCCCGTGCAGGGCTCCATGCTGCGGATCAATCCCGTCACCGCCTGGCATTTGCTCAACAAGCACGTCGATGTCGAGTCTGGCGACTGGGTCGCGCAAAACGCCGCTAACTCAGGCGTCGGTCGCGCCTTGATCCAGATCGCCCAACAAAAAGGTCTGCGCACCATCAACTTCGTCCGCCGCGCTGAGCTGATCCCCGAGCTGCTTGAACTAGGCGCTGATGCCGTATTTCTCGACGATGAAAGCGGCGTCGCTCAAGCCAAAGCACTGCTTGCCAAAGCACCACTCAAACTCTCGGCTAACGCCGTCGGTGGGGACAGCGCCATTCACCTCATGGATCTCCTTTCACCGCAGGGTATGATGGTCACTTATGGTGCCATGAGTCGGCGCAGCCTGAAAGTGCCGAACAAATTCCTCATCTTTAAAAATCTCCGTCTGCACGGTCTCTGGATCACCCAATGGTTCGAGCAAGCCAGCAGCTCCGAGCTTTATGAAGTCCTAGAGCCACTCGCCAAAATGATCATCCACCACGACCTATTCACCGCCGTCGATGAAGTCATCCCCATGCTAGATCACCGCCGAGCCATGCAGCGCGCCCAAGAAGGCAGCCGGAAAGGCAAAGTCATTTTGGATCTGGCCTGAAGCCAATCATCTTTAGGGCACTCCCGGAAACTCAAAATGTCCGACAAGCATGATCGAGGATTGGCGCGGAGCCGAGAGATGAGGCAAGCAAAAGCGTGGCAAGTTTCATTTCCTTCGGCAACCCTGGACTCTTCGGTGAGTTCGTTCAAACCCTTGATGTCGCAGCCTTCGAGACGCCTTTGATGCGCGTGGGCTAGCTGGTGCAATGGGAGATGTTTGATCCGCTCATCCAAGGTGTCATCACTCGCGAGGCCAAAGGGCTAGGCGGCAGGCCGCGCTTCGATCCCATGCTCATGTTCAAGGTGCTCGTGCTGCAGCGACTCCGCGGCCTGGCCGA
>JBEBGU010000445.1:0-4415 GCA_040081325.1 Prosthecobacter sp. | reverse complement strand
CCGGCACCTTCACCATCAGCGCCCAGGCAAAAAATCCAGCTGGCACCGGCAACAAAGTGACCGGCATCATCACAGTCTTGGCCATGCGCGCTGGAACCGTGGGTACTTTTACCGGCCTCATCAATCCTTCTCCCAGCCTCAATGCCAGCAAAGGCGGCCGGCTCGACCTCACCGTCACCGACACCTCTGCCTTTTCCGCCAGCCTGCTGATGGGCAAGGACACCTATAAAGCAGCCGGTCAAATGATTCTCGCCGGTACCAATCAGCTCAACCCCAATCTCCTCGTCTATCATGGAACCATCACCTTCACCCGCAAAACACCCCTGCGCGCATTGACGCTTGACGTTGAGATCACCGAATCCACCGGAGAAATGATCGGAGCCGTTGCCGACGGCACCAACAGCACCTCAATCATCGGTTACCGCCAGTTCTGGAACAGCACCTGGAGGCCCTGCTTCTACACCAGCACCAGCAATCTCGGCCTGAATCTGGCCCAGGCAGATGTCGGTAAAGCCACCGTGCCGCAGGGCACCGGCTTCATGACCATGAAGATCACCAGCAACGGCATCGGCACCTTTGCCGGCAAGCTCGCTGACGACACCACCATCACCGCCAGTTCAGTCGTCGGTCCGAGTGGTCAGACCGGCATCTTCCAGATGCTTTACAATGGCACCGGGTCACTCCTGACCAAGACACAATTCAAGATCGCTCGGCAACTCAATGGCAGCACCGGCATCAACCGGATCAGCGGACCCGCCCGCTGGATCAAAGACGCTCAGCCCACCGCCGAGCTGAGTTACCAGCCCGGCATCCCGGAGACGAACCTCGACGTGCTCGGCTATTTCTACTCACCGCCAGTGCCCTACGACAGCACGCACCCGGAGACCAGCGCCATCGTTTTAAAACTGCCTAACAACATCAGCAACAACGCACAGCTCGACTTCAGTGAAGGCGGACTCGGCGCTGCCAATCCCGATCTGGTCCTGACCCTGACCAAGGAGCAAACCGTGCTTTACCCGGCCGCCAATCCCGCCAAGGTCGCGCTCAAGATCGTGCCTGCCACAGGCTCCTTCTCAGGCACCTTTGATCTGCTCGACGGCACCCTCACCCGACGCTCCACCTTCCAGGGTCTGATCATCCCCGATGTCGCAGAGATTCCCGCCATCGCTGCCGTCGAAGCCACAGCCACACAGGCCGCTCAGGTAGCACAGGAGCGTGTCGCCCCCAGCAACGCCGCAGGCCTCGGTTACTTCATCCTCTCCCAACTTCCCACCCCGCCGACCACCACCACCAGCAAGACGCCCAAACGCTCTGGCAAAGTCGTGCTCCAACCCCTGCCCCTGAGTATCTCACCGCAGCCCGTCGCCCAAACCGTCAATCCCGGCACCAATGTCACCTTCACCATCGGTGCCACAGGTGGCATCGACCAGCCCTCCGCCATGATCACCTATGAGTGGCGCAAAAATGGTGTTCCTCTCAGTAATGGCGGCAACATCACCGGCACTACCAGCACCCTTCTCACCATCACCGCCGTCACTGAAGCCAACGACGGCATCTATGATTGTATCGTGCGCCGTGGTGTCTCCGCAACTACCAGCGACAGCGCCGCATTGAATGTAAATGATCCGGTGGGCACCGTCGCCATCTCACGCCTGCCCGCTGATGCTGCCGTGATGCCCGGAAGCTCCGTCACTTTCACCGCCACCCACACCGGCACCGGCCCATTCACCTACCAGTGGCGCAAAGGAGCCACCGACATCACCGCCGCCACCGCTGCCACCTACACACAGTCCTCCGTCGTAGTCGATGACGCAGGCGACTACAATGTCCTCGTCAAAAACATTGTCAGCACCGCAGGCGTTTCCAGTGCAGCCGCCAACAATCTCAAGATTTCTGTCCCGGTTTCCAACGTCGTCATCACCCGCACCCCCTCTTCCGTTTATGTCGCCACCAGTCAGACAGTGACCTTCTCGGTCACCGCACAGGGCAGCACGCCATTGAGTTATGTTTGGCTAAAAGACGGCATCCCCATTCCTGGCGTGACCACTAGCCAGTTCATCATCTCCAACGCTTCACCCGAAGACATCGCCAACTACACCGTGAGCGTCACCAACGATTTGCCTCTGATCGGCGTGATCAGCAACAGCCTGGGCTTGAATGTCACCGACGGCGTCACCAACATCGTCATTGCCAAATCCTATACCACCGCCGCCGTCGCACCGAACACCAATGTCAGCTTCACTGTGACTGCCGACGGTAACGGCCTCAGTTATCAATGGCGCAAGAACGGCGCAACCCTTCCCGGCGAAAACGCCGCCACGATCAACATCACCGCTGGCACAACCCCCGGCACCGACTCCTATGATGTGCTCGTCTCCAATCTCGCAGTACCCGATGGCGTTGCTGGCTCCGCCATTGCTCTGATCGTCGCCCTCCCGGTCACCAGCGTCGTCGCCACCCGCAACCCATCCACAACCACTGTCGTCGGACTCTCTGGCCCCATTGTTTTCACCGCCACGAACGACGGCTCAGGACCCTACACCTACATCTGGCGGAGAAATGGCACGCCCATCCCTGGTGCCAACAGTGCTACTTACACCATCCAATTTCCAGTCGATGTCGAGAGCGATGGTGACTACGACTGCATCGTCGGCAATCAACTACACAATGAAGGCCAGGGCGTTACCAGCAATCTCGTCCCGCTGAATGTCGTCCCATAACAGCGCCAGCTTCAGCGCAGCACCTTCGCCACCCCGTCAAATCCAGCGCGCACTTTGCCGTCGTGATCGATGAGCGGCTGTGGATTTTGCACACGACCTAGCTGGCGCACACCTGGAAAATCCTTCGTCTTGTCTCCCAAATCCGCCTTCATCGTTTCAGCTAAAGCGCGCAGCTTCGCGACCTGCTCAGGCTGCTGCTTCGCGACGTCGCGGGCCTCGCCGATGTCAGACTCCAGGTTGTAAAGTTCAGCCTTGTCCAAGTGAAGTTTCCACGGCCCAGAACGCACCGCTTGGAGATTGAAACCGCTGTAGTAGTAAAACACCTCGCGTGGCTTGAAGTCGGCCGCTTTGCCAAGCAGCACCAGAGAGAGATCCATGCCGTCGATCTTGTTTGTAGTAGCGCCTTTAGGCGGTTCTGAGCCTCCCAGCGCTGCAAAAGTCGGCAGCCAATCCATGTGACTCGTGATCGCCGCAGTGCTGCTACCAGCAGCAATTGTGCCAGGCCACCAAGCCATGGTGCAGACGCGAATCCCGCCCTCCAATGTGCTGCCTTTGCTTCCGCGTAGTGGCGTGTTGTCAGCGCCTTGATTCAGCGGTCCCCCATTATCACTCGTGAAGACGACCATCGTGTTCGAGTCGAGTTTCAACTCACGCAACGTGTCGAGGATCTGCCCCACACTCCAGTCCACTTCCAGTGCCCAGTCCTTCTGTAAACTGATCCCCGACTTGCCCATAAAATCCTGATGTGGGTAATGCGGAAAGTGGACAGCATTGTGCGGAAGATAGAGGAAGAACGGTCCCTCACGATGCTCACGGATATAGGTCACCGCGCGCTCCGTGTAGCGCCGAATAAAGGTGTGCTGCTGCGCCGCCTTCACACGCTCCACCACATTGTTACCATCAATAAGCGGCAGCGGCGGCTGGGCCGCACCACCTAGACCCGTTTCAGCCTTTGCCCCAGCGCTTTTGCCCTTTCCCTTTGCTTGCCGGATCGGATCACCAGGATTGCTCTTGGACCCCTCCGCAGCCAAGCCCATGTCATTGGAATACGGAATACCAAAGTAGCTATCGAAGCCCTGTGCCGTCGGCAGAAACTCCGGCTGATCACCCAGATGCCATTTGCCGATGCACGTCGTCGCATAGCCACTCGCCTTCATCACCTCAGCCACCGTCACCTCCGCAGGATTTAATCCCACCGCCGCTGCTGGGAATAGCACCCCAGGAATCGGCAGCACACGTTTCGGATAACAACCCGTCATCATCGCCGCCCGTGATGGTGAGCAAACGGGTGCTGCGTAGTGGCTCGTCAGCTTCATCCCCTCCTTCGCCATTCGCTCCAGATGCGGCGTCGGAACCTTCCCTCCAAACGGACCGATGTCCGCATAGCCGAGATCGTCAATATTGATCAGGATGATGTTAGGCTTCTCAGCCGCGAAGACAGAACTGAGGACAGAGAGGAAGAAGTAGAGTAGGGGGCGCATGATTGGGAAGTGTTCGTGAACGCCGCTCCATGACCTGTCTTGCGCTCCATTGTCTTCAAGTCTCTGGCGGCAGCGAGTGCTGGTGAATAACCTCTGTGGATTAAGGTCGCTCGCGGCGAGCTCTTCGAGATAGAGCGCGTCACAGTCGAGGTTCAACGTGGGCAGATGGGCAAAGTGCGCCTGCCCCTCGGTCACCTCCAGCGAGCCGTAAAGG
>JBEBGU010000444.1:0-4420 GCA_040081325.1 Prosthecobacter sp. | reverse complement strand
CGTCTGGGTCGGCGCTGAGGTCGTAGAGTTCCCATTGCACGTCGCCGGTTTTTTTGTCTTCGATGCGATGCAGCTTCCAGGGCCAGTCGATCCAGGCGGAGTGGCCGGGAAAGCTGTTCAGCGGGACGAGGTCGCCGATCTTACCCGCATCAGCAGCGAGGCGAAGGGGATCGGTGGGTTCTTCACCGCGCTGCTGATCGGCGAGGAGGTCACTCATCCATTCCTCGGAAGGTGTGCCGATGCCTTTGGCTCCGTTGTCCCAGAAGCCGATGGGCTGCGTGCGCTTCTTGGCCGCGCCTTCGATCAGTGGCAGCAGGCTGATGCCATCCAGCGTGCGTTTTTTCTCCAGCGTGACATTGGCGATGTCGAGCACGGTGGGGAAGATGTCGGAGGTGACGCATGGCATGGCGATGGTCTTCGGCTCTTTGATCAAGGCAGGCCATTCGAACAAGGCGGGCACGAGCAGTCCGCCTTCGTAGATCTTGCCCTTGTTGCCACGGCGTCCACCGGTGGAGCCGATCTTCGGCAACGCGCCGTTGTCGCTGCAATACCAGAGCACGGTGTCTTCATGCACATCGAGTTCACGCAAGGTGCTGCGCAGTTTGCCAAAGGCGCGATCCATGGCGGTGATCTCGCCATAGAAGTGCTGCTGTGCTTTTGGCAAACCCTCATACAGCGCACGATCAGCCTCCAGCGCCTGATGCGGCGCGTGTGGCGAGCCAAACCAAACGACGGCGAGGAAGGGTTCCTTCTTCGCCGCTGACTGGCGGATGAACTCGATGGCGAGATCGGCGGTGATGTCGGAGCTGTCGCCTTTGAACTGCGTGGCCTTGCCATTCACGCTGAGGATCGGGTCGAGATCGAAGAAGTTCGGCGCGGAAGCCCATTCATCGAAACCACAGGCACCGGGACTCACCGGGCTGGCTTTCTGCACTGAGCCGAGATGCCATTTGCCAAAATGCCCGGTGTGATAACCAGCAGGCTTCATGGCCTGCGCGATGGTGGTTTCCTGCGGACGAATGGGACGGCCCCAGGAGAAGCAGCCGAAGCGGTTCGGCGTGCGGCCAGTCATCACACTGCCGCGCGTGGGCGAGCACACCGGAGCCGCTGAGTGAAACTGATCGAAGCGCACGGCCTGCTTTGCCATCGCATCAAAGTTCGGCGTCTTGAGATCGGGATGCCCGTTGTAAGCCATGTCGCCCCAGCCCTGATCATCCGCCATGACGAGCACGATGTTTGGCGGTGTGGTGGTCACGGCCTGGGCAGTCAGCGCAACGAAGGCAAGAGCGAGCAGTGATTTCATGCCCTGACATTAATCGGCAACTGCCACGGCTGACAAGCCTGCTCCCTGAAATGGCGAAGGCCGTGACTTTCGTCACGGCCTTCATTGGTAGCGGGGACAGGATTTGAACCTGTGACCTTCAGGTTATGAGCCTGACGAGCTACCGGGCTGCTCCACCCCGCGTTCTGTGGTCGCCTCTATCGTTCACGGCTCATGGATAGCAACCGGATTCTTGGCTGCTGCGCGGAAGGCGGCGGCTAATGAGGCCGCCCTATCGTGCTCATGCAGCAATCTGGCCGGAGAGCAGAGGAATGGCGGCGTATTCCGATTCGTTGGCATCCTGGGCCAGACGCAGGTCATAGTGCTTTTGCAAATTCAGCCAGAAATCGGCGGAGACTCCCAGAGCCTTGCCAAGGCGGATGGCGCTGTCTGGCGTGATGCCACGGCGGCTTTTGACGAGGTCGCTGATGCGGCTCGCCGGCAGGCCTGTCGCCTGGGCGAGACGATACTGGCTGATGCCCTCAGGCACCAAAAACTCCGCGAGCAGGATCTGTCCTGGATGCACTGGCGGAATGCGGTCTTTTTTTGGAATGTTTTTAGTCTTCATCGTTGTGTGGGATTGTCGGTTGGTCTGCCTCTGCCTTTCTCTAATGATAGTCGGCGATCTGCACGGACGTGGCTTCCGCCACCTCCTCGTTCCACTCGAAACACACGCGCCACTGCTTGTTGATGCGGATGCTCCATAGATGGGCGAGCCTGCCTTTCAGTTTCTCGCAGTTCAGCGCGGGGCGGAGCTGGAGTTCTTTGATTTCCTTGATCGAGTCCAGCATGAGCAGTTTTGTATAAGCCGACACCTGCATGTCCCGCGGCAGCTTCTTCACGAACTCACCGCGAAAGACGGCCTCCGTGTCCTTGCTGGCAAATGACTTGATCATGCCTGGAAACATAACCATTTCAGGAGTTGTCGCGAGCATTAGTTCTGGTTTTGGTGCTTATTGGCTTGGCGCGCTGGGATTTTTGATTTCATCGAAATCCTTGCACTGGGCGGGAGCCTCCGCCTTGATGCGCGCTGCCCATGTCTGATCTCAAATCCTACCTGACTGAACGCTGTGCCTATGTTGACTCCTGGCTGGACCGCCTGATCCCATCGGCGGAGACGGCTCCGGTGACGATTCACAAGGCGATGCGGCATAGCGTGTTCGCGGGAGGGAAGCGGCTGCGGCCCATCCTGTGTCTGGCGGCAGCGGAGGCTTGTGGCGGGACGACAGACAATGCAGCGGCGGCGGCCTGTGCGGTGGAGTGCCTGCATACGTATTCGCTGATCCACGATGACCTGCCGAGCATGGACAATGATGATTTTCGTCGAGGCGTGCCGACCTGCCACAAGGTGTTTGGCGATGGCATCGCGGTTCTCGCGGGGGATGCGCTCCAGGCGCTGGCTTTTGAGATGGTGGTGAAGACGCCGATCACGATGCGCTATCATGCGGGAGATCTCGTGCATGAACTGGCGGTCACGGCGGGCAGTCTGCATCTGGTCGGCGGGCAGGTCGCGGATCTGGAGGGCGAGAGCAAAAAGCTGCCGCTCGAAGCGCTGCGTTTCATTCATGAAAACAAGACGGCGGCGCTGCTGACCACGAGCCTGAAACTCGGCGGCATGAGCGCGAATGCCACGCCGGAACATCTGGCGGCGTTGCGTGAGTTTGGCATGGCCACGGGGCTGGCGTTTCAAATCATCGACGACATCCTGGATGTGACCCAGACAAGCGAGAAGCTGGGCAAAAGCGCGGGCAAGGATCTGGCCTCCGAGAAGTCCACCTACCCGGCGTTGATCGGACTGGAAGCATCACGCGATGAAGCGCATCGGCTCACGCAGGTGGCGCATGATGTGCTCGGCATCTTCGGTGAAAACAGCGGGCGTTTGCGCGAGCTGGCGGACTATTTGTTAGCTCGGGATTATTGAGCGGATCTCACTCCTTCATGCTGCGCACCTTGTCGGTGTAAAAAGTCATTTGCAGACTGAGACTTTCTTTCGGTCCGACAGGTGTAGCGACCAATGGTAACGCGACTTTATAAACAAAGTCTGGGCGCGGTAGAAAGTCCTTATCGAAGGCCAACATCAGCCCGCGAAACAGCAGGTCTGGCCACTCACTGTATGGGCCAGTGAATGCCTCGTGCAGGTAGTTCACCTGAGCGCTCAGGGGTGTGACCACAAAGCCTGCAACGCCGATCTCATGCTTCTTCGCCTGCTCCTGCATCGCGGTGAAATCCACGCGCTTCACTGGAATCCACGCTGCGGGCACATCCGCATACCAAGCGACAAACCAAGGCGCATCACTAAACACCATTTCGTTTTTTTCGATCAGCTTACCAACGATCGAGACACGATCCGGCACATACGGTGGCCAGTGCGGATAGAGGCGATTGCGCAGCGTCAGGCCCATCTTCAGATCGGCAGGAAAAGTGGATGCCATGGGCACAGCAGACAAAGCGACGGCAATAATTCCGAAGCCAAGATTCTGCCAAAAATAGCCACCGCTCACTTGCAGTCGTGACCACAGCACAGCCAGCATGGCGGTGCCAAAGACCGCCATGGCAGGCACCAGCACAATGTAGAGTGCATTGTCGTCCTCTGCTTTTTCCTGAAGCCCGAGAAAGCCCATTCCCACCGCGACACTGGCGAAAATGATGGCCAATCCCAAACTGGAGCGGACCACCTCACGGCGGCGAAAGCGATGCAGCAACGCCACGAAAAAAAACAGCGCTGGCGCGACATAACCCAAATGAGCGAAGCCCTCTGAGAGCTGCGTCTGCCAGTTCAGACCCACTTTGCGCAGAAGTGTGTCCACATAGACCGGCTGAGTAATGATGGAGTAATCACGCTGAAGCATGGAAGGCTCCAGCATCAGCAAGTGCGCTTGGAAAAGCGTCTTGGCACCGCCGAGTGGATCACCACACTGCTGCACCAGCCACCCGCACCAGCCCACCAATGCGAGCAGTGGAATCACGGCCACCAGAGCCGCACCGATACGCCTACCGGGGAAACTTTGCGCCACGGCCAAGACAAGACCGATCACTAGCCAAAGCGCCATCCAATGAGTCAGCAGCATCAGCGCTGCCAGCATGCTTAGCGCCATGAGT
>JBEBGU010000443.1:0-4421 GCA_040081325.1 Prosthecobacter sp. | reverse complement strand
TCCCAAGGTCATGATCGAAGCCTACAGGCTGCTAGTGGCTCACTTGAACGCGCTGGGAAGTGACTGGAACTACCCCATCCACCTCGGCGTCACTGAAGCCGGTGATGGCGAAGATGGCCGCATCAAGAGCGCCATCGGCATTGGCTCGCTGCTCGCTGATGGCATCGGTGACACCGTGCGTGTTTCTTTGACTGAAGATGCCATCCATGAGATCCCTGTGGCACGGGCGTTGGTGGCATCGGTGCAAAGCCAAGTGTTGAGTGATCAATGTTTAGTGATCAGTCAGACGCCTCCGGTGAGCTATGATTCGTTTAGCTACAGCCGCCGTGCGACAGAGCGTCTCACCATCAACGGTATCGAATTGGGCCGTGGTGCCACCGCCACCGTCTTCACCTCACGCACCAAATGGGATGCACTGGCTCACAAGCTGGACAAGCTCGGCGACTACAAGCCCGAAATCGTGATCGAAGACAGCGCCGTCATCGCCCTTGACCCCCGTGATGATGCCGCCGTGCAGTCAGTCAATGCGTCCGCCGAGGCTAGGCTCGTCACCATCGCCGATGGCACCGCACTGCATCCCATCCACGCCTACCGTCTGCTAGCCGCCAGACTTGACCCGAAGCATCCCATCCTGCTCAAAGACACCTTCGATTCGAAAGGCAACGAAGACTTCCTCAACAACCTCCTCCGCGCCGCCACGAACATCGGTTCCCTGCTCTGTGATGGCATCGGCGATGCCGTCATCGTCCAGGGCGAGTCCTCGCCCGGCCAGAGCCTGCGTGTCAGCTACAACATCCTGCAAGCCGCCGGCGTCCGCATCTTCAAGACCGATTACGTGGCCTGCCCGAGCTGTGGGCGCACGCTCTTCAATCTGCAAAACACCACGCAGAAAATCCGCGCCTCCACCGGCCATCTCAAAGGCGTGCGCATCGCCGTTATGGGCTGCATCGTCAATGGTCCCGGTGAGATGGCAGACGCTGACTTCGGTTACGTTGGTGGTGCTCCAGGCAAGATCAATCTCTACGTCGGCAAGACCGCCGTGAAGTTCAACATACCCGAGGAAGAAGCCGTCGAGCGGCTCGTCGATCTCATCAAAGAACACGACCGCTGGTTTGAGGCACCGATTGCTGTATAGATTCGACTGGCAGTCGTATGGATTGAGATGACTTCAATTCAGAAATCCTCATGCATCGGCTCGCGCCGTGCTCTATGAAAAGGCGCAACATGTCGTTCACCGCACCCATTCCCCCATCACAGCCAGGAGCCTCTCTCACCGAGAATGGCGTGCATTTCACGGTCTTCTCCCGGCACGCCACAGCCGTTGATTTGTGCCTTTACGATCAAGATAACCCTGCTCGCGAAACGGCACGAGTGCGCATGGTTCGAGGTGAGTCAGATCTTTGGCAGGCCTTTGTCGCCGGAGCAAAAGCGGGCCAGCTCTATGGCTACCGTGCGCATGGGCCATGGATGCCTAGAAATGCGCTACGTTACAATCCCAACAAACTGCTCCTTGACCCTTATGCGCGTGCCATCGTCGGTATACCAGAAGGCCAAGGCACCATGCTGAGTTCAAGTGGGCCGCACACCTTTCCTGGGGCGCATGACAACGGACCCGAAGCGCTCAAATCCGTCGTCATCGATGACCACTACGACTGGCAGGGCGACCAACTGCCCCGAGTCTCTTGGCAGGACACGATCATCTATGAGCTGCACGTCAAAGGCTTCACTCAAAAGCACCCCGAAGTGCCAACTGAACTGCGCGGCACCTATGCAGGACTCGCTCACCCTAGTGTGATCAGCTACTTGCGTGACCTCGGCATCACGAGCCTGCAACTACTGCCCGTTCACCAGCATCTCGATGATCAATTTCTGCTAGAGAAAGGACTAACGAACTACTGGGGCTATAACACCATCGGCTTCTTTGCACCTCACGCCGAGTATGCTGCTGCCAGCGATCCGCAGGCCATGATTCGAGAGTTTAAAGACATGGTGAAAGCCTTCCATGTCGCAGGCATCGAAGTTATTCTGGATGTCGTTTACAATCACACGGCTGAAGGTGATGAGCGCGGCCCGACGGTCATGCTGCGCGGACTCGATGACCGTCTGTATTACCGCCACACCTTCGACGAGCACGGGAGCAACTACATCAATGTCACAGGCTGCGGTAACGCGGTAGATACGGCCAGTCCGCCCGCCTTGCGCATGGTCATGGACAGCCTGCGCTACTGGGTCACCGAGATGCATGTGGACGGCTTCCGCTTTGATCTCGCCGTGACTGTCGCTCGTGATCACCACGACAATTTTGACGCCAATTGCCAGTTTCTCGCCGCCGTGGCGCAGGACCCGATCCTCTCACAAGTAAAGCTCATTGCCGAGCCCTGGGACATCATGCGCATGGATAGCTATCAGGTCGGCGCTTTCCCAGAACCCTGGCGTGAACTCAATGGCAAATACCGCGACACCGTTCGCCGCTTCTGGGCCGGTGATGAAGGTAGCACCGCCGAGTTTGCCAAGCGCTTCTGCGGCAGTCAGGACATCTATGGCAGCACCCAGCGACCCGCGCTCAGCAGCGTGAATTTCCTCACCTCACACGATGGGTTCACGCTGCTGGATCTCGTCAGCTATGCCAGCAAACACAACGAGGCGAACGGCGAAGACAATCGTGACGGAGACAATCATAATCAAAGCGTCAGTTGCGGAGTCGAAGGCCCGACTACGGACGCCCGAGTGCTGCGTCTGCGCGCCCGTAGAATCCGCAGTCTGATGGCCACTTTAATGACCTCCATCGGCGTGCCCTTCATCAATGCAGGCGATGAACGCGGGCGCAGCCAGAAGGGCAACAACAACGCTTACTGCCAGGACAATGATCTCAGTTGGATCGATTGGGCCACCTGTGACGAAGACATGCTCGACTTCACCCGCCGTGTCATCTCCCTGCGGCGAAACACGCCTGAGTTAAAGCGCTCACAATACTTTGACGGTGCCTTCAATCCCGTTTCAGGGATGCCCGATGTCGTCTGGCTTGAAGGTCAGGGCACACTGCTCTGCCATGATGAATGGCACAACCCATCGCGCACCATTTTCGGAGCCATGATCTCCGCCGATCCACCTCTCGTCCATCTCTTCAATCGCGGAGATCTCCCACAGGCTTTCATCCTACCTGGAGATGATAGCACTCTTTGGAGCACTGTTTACGACACGGCGCAGAGTCCTGCTTTTCCTACCGAAGTGACTCCAGGACTTAACGGGGGAAGCGCCCTTCCGCTGAAAGCTCACAGCCTTGTTTGCCTGAAGCTTTCTGGCGGTCGATTGGGACTGACGCTCGCCTGCTAAATCAAGGAGCGTCATTGCCAGCGGATGCGCTGCACTGTAATCTCAGCGCATGAAATCCCTACTGCTCTGGCTTTGCCTTTTCTCGACCGCGCTTCCGCTGCTGGCTGACACAGGCAGTTACTCCGGTAAAGTCGTCGTCATTCCTGTGGGCGAAGACGATCTCGTTTCACGCGCACGGTTCGAGTTCATGTCACGCACCCTAGAGCGCTGTTCTGATGAAGGCGCTGAGGCCGTCATCTTCGATCTCGACACACCCGGCGGCCTACTTTGGGACACGGTGGAACTCATGATGACCGACCTACAAAAGCTCAAGCCCCGCAGCTTTGCCTTTGTGAATCCGCGCGCCCTTTCCGCTGGAGCCATGATCGCCGTGGCGACCGACGGCATCTACATGGCACCCACCAGTAGCGCCGGCGCCGCATCACCCGTCTATGGGACTGGCGAACAAATGGGCGAAGCCGAGCGCGCCAAGATGAACTCCGCCACCATGGGCATGGCCCGCGCCGTGGCGAAACGCAAAGGCCACAATCCCGCTGTCATCGAGGCCATGATCGACATGGGAAAGGAACTCAAAGTCAACGGCAAGACCCTCGACACCAAGAAAGAGATCCTCACGCTCGATGCCGATGAAGCCGTGCAACTCGTGGATGGCAAACCGCTCTTTGCCAAAGCCATCGTCAAGAACCTGGATGAGATCAAAAAGGCGGAGTCGCTCAAAGGCCCCACCGTCACCGCCGTGCCCACCTTGTTTGAAAAAATCGCCATCTGGGTCACCGCCTATGCATCTATTCTGATCCTCATCGGCGTCGCAGGCGGCTATCTGGAAATGCAGGCTCCTGGCTTTGGATTGCCAGGCATCGTCTCCGTCGCCGCCTTCTCACTTTTCTTCTTTGGTCACTATGTCGCGGGCAGTCTTGTTGGTCAGGAAACTGCCGTCGCAGCCGCCATCTTCATCATCGGAATCATCTTCATCATCCTGGAGATCATGGTCTTTCCCGGCACCATCTTACCCGGCCTCATCGGCTTTGTCTGCGTGATGGTCGCACTCGTTTACACCATGTCCGGCTGGGAGATGCCCGTATCTCCCC
>JBEBGU010000442.1:0-4421 GCA_040081325.1 Prosthecobacter sp. | reverse complement strand
ACAAGCCCGCTGACCATACAAGATCGTAGCCGCGAGTGGGAATGAAACGCAGCACATTGCGATGATGAAAGGTGAGTTTGTCCAGCCACGGCGCGCAAAGACCCTGAGCATATTCGATGGCCCGAACATCCATCTCCACGCAGTCCACCGCCACATCTGCATCCGGGTGCTCATGGAAAAACTCACGCATGTCACGGCCTGGACCACTAGCCACATTCAGCACTTCCAGCTTCTCTGAGCCCTGATGTGCGACCAGATGATCACCCATGATTTGCTGGAAGTAGGCTTTGCGATTCCTCACCGCCACAGGTGCGGCCTGCGCATGAAAGAAGAGATCCCACAGCCGCATCCGTGGATCAGCACTGGTCCGGCGCGTGTAGATGTGATCGATGATCTCAAAGTCGCCGCTGTAGCCGTACTTCCGCTCCACTGACTCCGCCTGCATGGTGCCCTGAAAGTGGCGTTGAGTCGTGTCCTGCACATAGGCCAGCAGCTCACTGCGCTCGACGACTCCGGCGCGCACCGCATCACCGAGGTGTCGGATCGCGCGGTTAAGCACTCCATATTCCTGCGGCAGCGGCCCACCTTTGGTGATGAAGTCGTGGAAGAGGTCATCAAACTGACTCAACAGGGAGGATTCCCACCGGTTTTGAACCGGGAGATCGACCATCAACATGGGGGCAGAGACCGACATTAGGATTGCGAGATTTCAAAAACATCACCGCAAACAGAAAGTCAGCAGGTGTGATTTATTAAAATATACAAACTATCAACCCAAGGCAACCCTGGAAACACTTCAGGCTGAGATGTTTATTTCTGAAAATTGCAGTCGGCTCGACGGCTCTCTGATTCCCTGAAAAATCCACCCTCAGGTCAGTTCACTCCTTCACGCGCTCGAGCTGAGCACCCAATCCAGCGAGCTTGTCGTCCAGATGCTCGTAGCCACGGTCGATGTGGTAGAGGCGGTTCACGTCTGTGCGCCCATCGGCAATCAGCCCGGCCAGGACGAGAGCCGCAGAGGCACGGAGATCGCTGGCCATGACGGGTGCGCCTTTCATTTTATCACCACCACGAATGCGGGCGGTAGCGCCCTGGAGGTCGATCTTGGCACCCATGCGCTTCATTTCAGCAATGTGCATGAAGCGCTGCGGGAAGATGGTCTCGGTGATGGTGCTGACATCTGAGATAGCACAGGCGAGGGCGCAAAACTGCGCCTGCATGTCCGTCGGAAAGCCTGGATAACAAAGTGTGGTGAGATCAAAGCCTTTTGCCGCTGGATTTGGCGCGATGCTGATACTGTCCTTCCCGATCTCGATGGGGAAGCCGCACTTCTTCAGGGCGTCGGTGATGGATTTCATGTGCTCAGGCATGACGCGCTTCAGGGTGATGCCCTCACCAATCATGGCACCAGCGCAGAGGAAGGTGCCAGCTTCGATACGATCTGGGATGACGGTGTGCTCAGCGCCGTAGAGTTCCTTCACGCCTTCGATGGTGATGCGGTTCGTGCCTGCGCCTTCGATCTTGGCTCCCATCTTGATGAGGAAGTTAGCGAGATCTTCCACCTCAGGCTCTGCCGCAGCGCCTTCGATAATGGTGGTGCCTTTGGCCAAGGTAGCAGCCATCATCACGTTATCGGTCCCCAAGACGGTGGAGCCGTGCTTGCCCATCAGATTCATCGGACCACCTTTAAAACCCTTCTTTGCATTCACAAAGATGTCGCCACCTTCGACTGTGATGACGGCGCCGAGCGCCTCCAATCCTTTGAGATGAAGATCCACCGGCCTGTCGCCGATGACACAGCCACCGGGCAGAGACACCGTGCATTTTTTCAGACGACCCGTCAGCGGCCCGAGCACGCAAATACTGGCACGCATTTTCCGCACGAGATCATAAGGGGCCACTGACTTGATCTTCTCGGCCTTCACCACGACGACGCCGCTGGCGCGCTCTACTTCAGCACCCAGCTCACCTAGAATGCGGACCATGTAGTTCGTGTCACTGAGATCGGGGACCCGGCGGATGGTGCAGGTCTCCTTGGTCAGCAGTGTGGCTGCTAAGATGGGCAGCGATGAGTTCTTCGAACCGCTGATAGTGACGCGGCCTTTGAGTGGCACGCCGCCGTGAACAATGAGTTTTTCCATGAGTTGCCCCTTTCTGCTTCGGAGAGAGGCCAGAGGCAAGCAAGAAGATGCTCAAGTAAAAACTGAGTCGTCCACGGACTCTCTCCCTCATGACCGGCCACCGTGAAAGCGAGAAATGAAGAAGCAAAGCCCGTGAACACTAGGCTTTACCGGATTTTCTCTCCTGCGTTACAAGGAATGTAAAATTATTTTTCAGAAAGTGAAAATAGTTTCACTCAACTGGTGCAGCAACGGCACCACCAGCGACGGATACCGCTAAAACAAAGCGCTCGATGCCAGCGAGATCAGGAAGAACTCGAACTTCGGTGAACCCTTGATTTGTGGCCAGTGCCGCGACTTCCCTGCCCTGATCGTGGCCGACTTCGAGAACGATGAGCGCTCCCGGCTTCAGGCAGGGCTGCACCTCGATGAGAAACCGCCGGATGATGTCCATACCATCTGGGCCACCATCAAGCGCGAGCACGGGGTCTCTTCTCACCTCACGGCTCAAGGCAGGGATTTCGCGAGACGGAATGTAGGGCAAATTGGCCGTGACCAGATCATACTGACTGGTGATTTTTTCAAAAAGGTCACTGCGCACCATTTGGACGGTATCGAGTCCAAGTCGTGAGGTATTCATGCGAGCGAGATCGAGGGCATCTTCAGAAATATCGGCGAGCTGCACACGACAGTCCTTCCACGCCGAGGCAAGCGTGAGACCGATGCAGCCAGAGCCAGTGGCCATGTCCAGAACGGCGGTCGGCTGCACAAGGCGGCCCGCTTTAACCTCACGGATCAGCCAGTCCACCAGATGCTCCGTCTCGGGCCGTGGGATCAGCGCGCGATGGTCGCTGATAAGTTCGTGGCCGAGAAAGTCCACCGTGCCGAGCAGATGCTGCAAGGGCTCGCCTTCTGCACGGCGGCGAGTAAGATCGCGCAGCTTCACCAGATGCTCTTCGGGTACAACCTCACTGAAACGCAGATACAAATCCAGACGTCGGCAGCCCAGCACATGAGCCAGCAGATGCTCCATGTTTAGTCGCGCCTCATCGACCCCGCGCTTCTCCAGGTAGCCAGCGCCAGCAGTCAGGGTTTCGAGGAGGGGCTTCATGTTAGTTCAAACCAGCCTCCGCCAAGCGTTCCTGCATGTCGCTGGTAAGCAGTGCTTCCAGCATCTGATCGACCCGGCCCTCCATAAACATGTCGAGACTGTACAACGTCATCTCGATGCGGTGATCGGTGACGCGGTTCTGTGGGTAATTGTAGGTGCGGATTTTCTCTTCACGGCCCCCGCTGCCGATGAGGTTGCGCCGATGCGCTGAATACTTCGCGGCTTCTTCCTGCTGCTTTCTTTCCAGTAAGCGGGAGCGCAAGATGGTCAGCGCCTTCTCTTTATTTTTGATCTGACTGCGTCCGTCCTGACAGCGGACGATGGTGCCCGTGGGGATGTGCATGACCTGCACAGCTGAGTCGGTGGTATTCACGCCCTGACCACCTGCGCCGGAGGAGCGGCAGACTTCGATTCGGACCTCATCTGTCTTCAGTTCAAAATCCACTTCCTCGGCCTCTGGCAACACGGCCACGGTGGCGGCGGAAGTGTGGATGCGGCCCTGGGCTTCTGTCGCTGGGACTCGCTGCACGCGGTGAACACCACTTTCATACTTGAGCACGCGGAAAACGTCTTCACCGCTGACTTTCATGACGATTTCCTTGAAACCGCCGACATCCGATGGACTCGACTCCAGCGTCTCCACTTTCCAGCCACGAGCCTCCGCGAAGCGGCTGTACATGCGCACAAGATCCGCAGCGAAAAGGGAAGCCTCATCCCCACCCGTGCCAGCTCGGATTTCGAGCAGTGCGTCACGCCCCTCCAGCGGATCTGGCGGCAGGATGGAAAACTGCACCGCGTTCTCCAGGACGGTCACTTTCTTCTCGATCAGCGGGATCTCGGCAGCAGCCATAGCGACGAGCTCGTCGTCACCACTTTTGAGCATCTCCTGACTTTCAGTCAGTTCATTGAGTTGCCTTTGGTACTCGTCCCAATCACGCAGCAGGTTATTCAGTTGGCGGTGCTCCTGCGTCAGCTCGCGGGATCGTTTGGGTTCGTCAAAAAAGCCCGGTTGTCCCATCAGCTCCTCCAGGAGGTTAAAACGAGTGCGTTTGGTGGTGATGATCGACGTGTAATCCATGTGTGACCTGTAAAGCGGTAAAGAGCGAAAGAGAAGAGCCACGTCCTCGCGGACGTGGCTCTGCAAATCAACTCAGGATCTCTTGAAATCTCAATCCTGACGGCGGCGGCGG
>JBEBGU010000441.1:0-4421 GCA_040081325.1 Prosthecobacter sp. | reverse complement strand
CTCAGCCTCTCTCGCCTGGGAGAAGTTACGCGGCGTGGTCTGGTGAATCGTAGTCTGGAGACGCGGAGGAATCGGCAGATCTATGACAGGCTCCAAGTCAAAGCGACGGGGCTGGAAGCGTTCGTCGGCAAGCTTTCAGGCGGCAATCAACAGAAGGTCGTTCTGGGCAAGGCGCTGCTAACGAAGCCGCAAGTGGTGATGCTGGATGAACCCACGCGCGGCATCGACGTCGGGGCGAAGATTGAGATTTATGAGCTGATCAATCGACTCACAGCCGAGGGGAAAGCGGTGCTGCTTGTGTCGAGTGAATTGCCGGAATTGATCGGCATGAGTGACCGCATCATGATGCTCAACGAAGGGCGAGTGGGCGGCACTTTTACCCGCAGTGAGGCGACGCAAGAGCGGCTCATGCAGGCGGCGATGTCTGTGGCCTAAAGGATCACAAAAAAGGCGCTCAAGGATTTCCCTGAGCGCCTGGATTTGGTGTCGGAATGATTACTTCTTCAGCAGATCGCGAATCTCAGTGAGGAGTGCAATGTCTGCTGCCGGTGGTGGTGGCGGCGCAGCGGCTTCTTCCTTTTTCATCATGGCCATGAGCTTGTTCGCTGGCTTGACGATGACAAAGAAGATGACGGCAGCAGTGATGAGGAATCCAATGATCGCGTTAATGATCATGCCGATGTCGAGCATGTTGGCAGCCTTCACGCCCTTCTCATCGACAAACTCACCAATCTTCAGGCCGAGTGAGACGTTTGGATTGCCTCCGAGTAGTTTCAGAATGGGTTCAATAATGCCTTTGGTAAAAGCGGTGACAATGGTGCCAAAAGCGGCACCGATGATGACGCCCGTGGAAAGGTCAACGACGTTGCCTTTGAGAATGAACTTTTTGAATTCGTTGAGCATAAGTATGTGATTTTAGTTAACGATGAAGAGCTATTTGATATGAATTTGGCGGCTGACGCCAGCATATATTTGACCAAGTTTGGCGGGATTGGTTTCAGCGGTCATTCGGCGCATTACCTCGAGAGAACGGTGATCGAGCCTGACCCGCAGGCAGTGATCACCGGCTTCAAAGTCTGCTGTTACTTCTGTGCGTTGGGTCTCTTTAAAAGCGGCTTGAGATGGGCGGTAGAGCGCGGCGCGGCCAATGTTCATTTCGATCAGGTCGGATGCCGCTCTGCCTGTGAGCTGACTGACGCCGACATAGCATCCGAGCTCCACGGCTCTGGCTGAGGCGCAGCGATTCACACGCTCGACGCCGAGCTGAGTCTCGGTTGCGCTCGGGCAGAGAATGAGATCCACTGCATGGTCACGCAGACGTGACGACAGCTCAGGGATTTCGATGTCTAAGCAGATAATGACGGCGATGCGAAAGCCGCCAAAGGTCCAAATGTGCAGCGTGTCTCCCGCCTCAAAATCCTGTTCCCAAGGCGTGAGATGGAGTTTGTCCTGATAGAGCAAAGTGCCCCCGGCAATGATGGGCGCACGATTGCGCAGCCTGCCTTCACTCGTCATGGCTGGAACGGTCCCCAAAACGACTGCTTTGCCGGGCTTTGACAGGCGAGCCTGAATCTGTGGTAGGAGTTGATTCCAAAACAGATCCGCTATTGCCTCTAATGTGTTGCTTTGATCTGCACTGACCAGCGGCTCCAGAGCCATCCATGTGAACTCTGGTAATACGACGAGATCTGCACCTGAGCCCCATGAGCGTTCGGTCATTTCGATCACTTTTTCAGCCAATGCTGCGGGTTCCATGGCTGCTGGGCCAGGGTCAAAGGTGTGTAGATCAAGGATCAGTGATGGCATGGAGTAGATGCTTGGATTTTAAACAAGATTTTTGGTCCAAAAGGTAAGTGTTTTAGGTGATTCAGATGCTTCATGAATCTCTTTCCAGATAAAGGTGGCCTGCCATTCGGGGTGCTTTTCATAACCCTGTGCTTGCCAAAAGCTATCCAAAGGTCGGTAGCCTGCAGGACGCGCTGGGTGATCCAACGGCCGATCCACAGCACAGAAGGCAGATGTCTGGAGGCGGAGTTTTCGGGCATGATTCTCACGATGTTCGAAGAACTGTTTCCCAATGCCACGTCCGCGATACGCGGGCAAAAGAATCGACTCGCCGAAATAGCAGATGAGAGAAGGGTCGTGACCTGCCTTTTCAAAGCAAACGCGGAAGGGGGACTCGGCCTCACTCATTCTCAGGCAGGTGGTCGCACCTACCGCAGTGTCTCCATCCATTGCCAGGATCACGAGGCTGCTGGGTGATTCCGCATAAGACCGCAAGTATTGCCGCTCATCGTCGAGAGTGCCTTCGTAGAGGTAAGGATACTCACGGAAGACTTGCAGACGTAGAGAACCCAGCGCGTCTAAACAGGGTTCAAGATCAGGGCCATGGAGATGGAGCAATTGTAAGCTGGGCATTTTAGCCCATTTAACTCGTTGGACAGACTGATAAAAGAGGAAAGGCTTAAGATGGCATCAACAGTGTCGAAAATGTTACCAAATCGAAAAAAGGGTTTGAACACTTCATACAAATAGAGTTCCTAAGGGTGGAATTAAAGGGCGCCTAGCCGATAAAAATTCTTAATTGGTCAAATGGCTATTAACTCCACTTCTCACCCCGCTTTAAGCAGGCAAGCAAACGATGCTGGTCATGGTTGTGGTGACGTTATGCGTGAGGGAAGTGCTGCATCAAATGAGGATTCGCTTCAAATAAATTCGCAAAAGCTCATGGATGCATGGCCTGAGGGTATCTATTTAACCGATACGGCTTGGAATATTTGCCACGCGAATCGGGCCGCCCAAGAGCATCTGGGGCTTAGTTTGGAAAGCTTGCTTCATCGGCCACTGGATTCCTTGTTTACGAATCCCCTGCGGCGACGTGTGATTCGTAAAGGTCGCAAGTTTGAGCAGCGAGCCATTCATCTTTGCCCAGATGGGAAAACCTTTCCGGTGGAGTTGACTGTTCAATCCTTGCCTGATGACAAGCTGTTGATCTATACGCGTGGAGTCTCTGAGCAAATTGAAGGCGAGCGCTTGTCCCGCAATCAGACTGACTATTACAAGGCACTTTTTGAAAACACCCCGTGTGGTGTTGCCACGTTTGATGCGCACTTCGCAATCGTGGAGGTGAATCAAACACTCAGAAAGATGCTGGGTTATGCTGAGCGGCACCTTTATCAGCGCGCGCTTAAAGACATTTTCGCTTCTGATAGTCACAAGGACGTTATCGAGTGGCGCTCTGAGGCGGCTAAAGGGGCGCGCTTCTCTCGGGAGATTGAAATCACGCTTCGAAAGAGAGATGGCAGGAGTCTTCTAGCGCATGCTGTGGTGACTTTGATGCCTGATCAGCAGGCCTCAGGTGCCTATGGGATCATCATATTAAAAGATGTCACGGCTCGCCATGAAGCGGAGCTGGAAGTAGCGAAGCAACATCAGTTTAGTGACAAGCTCTTGCGTGAATCGGCAGCTATGATTGGTGTGCTCGACCGTGATGGACAAATCGTCATGGTGAATCCCGAGGTCGAGCGAATCTCTGGCTACGAAGCCTCTGAATTGATTGGCCAGTCCATGTGGAACTGTGGGCTACTCGATCCTGCTGAGGTTCCGATGGCGCGTAGCCGAATGAAACAGATTCTGCAGGGCGCTGAGCGTGTGACCGGGGTTTCCAGGGCCCGCACCAAGACAGGAGAGTTGCGTATCATTCAAATTCACACGACTGCTACCCGAGATGCACAGCGGCAGATCGAAAATATCATCATCACAGCCGTGGATATAACGGAGCAGAGTCGTCTTCAGCAGATGATGATGAAAACCGTGGAGCAAGAGCAGGCTCGAATAGGACACGATTTGCATGATGGAGTGGGGCAGTTACTCACAGGTATTGCCGCAATGACGGAGGCACTACAGGGTGAACTCACTGGTGGTCAAAAGGATGACGCTGCGCGCATCTTTGAGCTTGTGCGGCAGACCATTCAGCAAGTCAGACAACTTGCCCGGGGGATGTCGCCTTCGGCGGTGCATGCGGGCGGTCTTGCTGATGCTTTGCTGCATTTGGCCGATACGGTGCGCACGAATTTCCGACGTGATTGCGTAGCTGAGATCGCTTTTGATTTGAAGATCGGAGACTGCACGCTCTCGGGCCACCTATTCCGGAGTGCTCAGGAGTCGGTCAATAACGCGATCCGCCATGGGAATCCGAAGCATGTCCGCATCAAACTCAGCACCGATGGCAAAAGTCATGGCTTGTTGGAGATTTTTAACGATGGGACAGCCTTAGATTATACTTCTGATTCTTCAGCAGATGGTATCGGGCTAAGTGTCATGAAGCACCGAGCCAACCTGATCAATGCCGAACTAAATATCACCAGTCCTGCTAGCGGAGGCGTAAGCGTCATATGTAGATTTCCGCTGCCGCTGGCAGC
>JBEBGU010000440.1:0-4427 GCA_040081325.1 Prosthecobacter sp. | reverse complement strand
CCACGACCCAGCATGCGCAACGGATGTTCGGCTGTCGGCACCTGAGGCAGTTCGGCGGACATCTTTTGGCCAGACATTCGGGTGGCCAGAGCATCCCAGATCACTTCAGATGGCAGGCGTCGGATGTGCGGTGCCGGAGCCATGTAACAGCCGTTCCATTCCGTGTTGTAGTGAATGCCTGCTCGATTGTAGGCCGTCGTATTGGCAAGGATGCGCTGAAATTCGCCAATGCGACCACCACAGCGGAGAAATTCCTTGGTCAGCGTATTGGTCGGCTGGGAGTTGTCGGATGCCTGATGGAAGTCGCTGCCGATCCAGGTGAGCTGACTTCTATTATAGGCTCCGAAACAAAGGCTGTTGAGATTCAGTGGAAACGGCTCCGCAGGAATTTCATGCCAAGCGGGGGCAGCCTCCACACCACCTGTCGTGTGATTCACCATCAGCCCAGGCATGCCAAACAGACTGCTCCAAACGCGCAGAGCTGCCACGGTGGCAAAGCGATGGCTTTGTTCATCGGTGACCCACTTGGCGACTTGCTGATGCTTTTCCCTGCCAGGCCCGACAGTTGGAACTTTCTGGCGACTCATCGCCAGCAATTTCGGTTTCACCACATCTCCCGGTTTGCCATCACTATAGAGATAGTCCTTCGGCAGGCGCATTTCACCGCCTTCCGTAAAACAGGCGGCAAAGGCGTATGCCTCACGTTGCGTGTGGTTGTTGTAGGGATGGTCGTGACACATCGCGCAGTACAAATCTTCTCCCAGCACCGAGAAAGCCACCTCGACGCCAGTGCGCATCGCATCGCCTTGATTGCGATGATTCACATGGCGCTCACCGATCATGTAAGTCAGGATTTGGGCAAAGGGCATGTCTTCCGTCGCTGCCTTGTGCAGCCACACTATCACCTCGGCATCGTCCTTCACTCGAAAGGCCTCCGCCAGCATTCGGAATCGCACCTCTGCGGCTCCAAGTTCCTTGATCAGCGCATTCGTCAAACGTGCGCGTTTGTCAGTCGTCTTGTCTGCGATAAATGAACGCACCTCGTCCGGCTTTGGCAGACGCCCCGCGAGATCGATGCACGCTCTGCGCAGGAAGGTCGTATCATCTGCCTCCTGTGGAAGTACTGGCAGGGCGATGTCCTTAGACCTCGTTCGCTGCTGGTTTGCCAGCCCGTAGTCATGCATCAATCCAGCGTCGATGCGTGCTGCCGCCGCCTGCGTCGCAGACACCACTTGAGGTTCTTTTGCTGGTGAACATGCGGAGATGCTGAGGGCACAGAGCAAAAGTAAATGGGTCGCATTCATCCACTCCTCAACGCCTGACGGCTGATTCCATTAGCCATGAGTTCCTGACGCTTTCATCGTCCGGCCAGAGAGCGGTCAGGAAGTGTGAAGGCGTTCTCCATGATGTTGATCCTGGGCGGTTCGCCGCCGATCAGCACGACTTCAGCGATGTCGAAGCGGATGGTGATGCGTGGATTTCCCAGCAGTCGCAACCAGTCGAGCGCACCACGCTGGATGAGAGCTTGCTTCTCCGCTGTCACGGCATCCGCAGGGCGGCCAAAGGCGGTGCTGGTGCGCGTCTTCACTTCCACAAAGGTGAGCGTCTTCCCATGCCGCGCGACGATGTCCACCTCACCGCGATGCAGGCCGCGGTAGTTGCGGTAGAGCACACGGCGTCCGCTGCGGCGGAGATGTTTGGCGGCTAGATGTTCACCGAGCACACCTATCTCTGGGCGGCTCAGTTTGATGCCGAGCAGCTTCATGGAGAATGACTTGTCCAGTGAAATGAAGCGCAGCAGGAAAAGCCGGAGACGTGGTGTCCGGCAGAGTCTTGGCAGGAGCTGCCGCACACGCTCCAAGAGATCCGACGGATCGGTCTGATCTGGAATCTGATCACTCATAAGCCGACGCGGCAAAGGCTGATCTCTCCACCGAAACACACGGCGACATCGGAGCCTTCATCACGCGGACGTTCGGCATAGCTGGCATTGTAGAGGTGCCCATCCTCATGGCGGGCATAGCTCACCTTCAGCGGTGAGCGCGCGGGCTGGCAGTGTCTCAGTGCGGGCATGGCCATCTCGCCGGGCGGGTGATGCGGATAGTTCGCGCACCAGTACTCGCCATCACTCAGCGGCTGGGTTTGCAGCATGGCGAAAAGCGCGTGGGTCCACTGCGTCACGCGATCCCAATCCACGGCAAGACTGCGGATGAGATAATGCGAAAAGGCCGCTGCTTTGACCTGATGATACGTCGCCTCACGCGCGGCTGCGCAAGTGCCGGAGATGACGATGTCCTGCCCGAGATTGCCGCCAGCGTTCACGCCGGAGAGAACCCAGTCCGGTTTCAAATCGAGCGCAAAGAGTCCGATGCGCACACAGTCTGCCGGCGTGCCATGCACGGCCCAGCGTTGCTCGCCGCGCTCCAGGACTTTCAGCGGCGAGTGCGTGGTGATGCGGTGTCCGCACATGGACTGCTCGTCCGCTGGTGCGACGATGCTGACGCGCGCTCCTGGAATCATGCGCACCGCCTTCTCCAATGCAGCCAGCCCTGGTGCATCAATGCCGTCGTCGTTCGTGAGGAGGAAATGCACGGCTTATTTTTTAAAATAGCCGCGCTGTTTATCACTGATCGCCATGCCGGTTTTTTCCATGACCTTCAGCATGTCTTCCCACACCTCACGTTTAGCGCGCAGACCACCGCCAGCGAGCCGCTCTTCACGCAGGATGTAGCTGGGATGATAAGTGACCATGGTTGGGATGCCCTGCACATCATAAAACTTCCCGCGCAGCCGGGTCACGCCTTCTCCGATGCCCAGCCCTTTGCAGGCCGTGGCCCCGAGCGCGATGATGACTCTGGGAGCAACGATGGAGATCTCAGTGAGGATGAAGGGCTGGCAGGCCGCCATCTCCACGTCTGTCGGTGCGCGGTTCGAGGTGCCTTGATCACCGGCGGTGGCAGGTCGGAATTTGCAGATGTTGCTGATGTACACATCGCTCCGCTGCAAACCCATCGCGGTGAGAATGCCGGTGAGTTTTTGTCCGGCGGGTCCGACAAAAGGCTCGCGCTTCTGCTCCTCTTCATAGCCGGGTGCTTCGCCGATGAGCATGATTTGCGCATCAGGATTGCCCACCGCGAAGACCATGATGTCCCGCAGCGTGCCGAGCGCACGAGCCTGCGGTGAAGTCTCGGCAATGGCCGCCAGCGCAGCCAGTTTCTCGGCATTGGTGTTGCCGCTGACTTCGATCAAAGCGGGGCGCTCGATAGCTGTCACCTTGCGCGGTGCGGGCCTTTCAAAAGTGGCGGCAGGCGCTGTGTTCGTGCGCTCAAACTTCGGCTCTGCCTTTGCCGCAGGTCGTGCTTGAGGCAAAGGCTGAGCCGCAGGCTGACGCCGGCCCTGCATCTGGTCGAGCAACCCCGGCCGCAGGGCGACATGCGTCTGCCCGGCCAGCACGCGCTGCTCCAGATAGTGCTTCAATAAACCAGCGGCCTCATTTGACATGCGCGGACTGGTGGCGAGGTCTAAAGCCGACTCAAGCGCCAGTTGTAGCCCGGCGGCAAAGTTCGGCGCAACTTGACGGCTTGAGGCACGTTGACTGCCAGCCTCAATATGGTCCGCTACAGCCTCATCTTCCTTTTCACCACCGCGCTTCTGCGAGCCGAGATCTGCGCCTGCACCGTCCCGGTGTTTCGCTATGCGCTGGATCACTGGGAGGCGGACAAGTTCCATCTCGTGCTCCCGGCCAGCGCTTCAAGCGACAGTGCTCTGACGGATGCGCTGCGCCCCCTGCGCGCCAATGGCAAGGCTAACCTGGACATCACCACGTCGAAGGATGCCTCGGTCACCTCCGCTGTGCTGAACTCGTCGCGTGAAAGTGGCAAGCAAGTGTGGACTGGTGTGCTTGATCAAGCAGCGCTGGAAACGTTGCTCGATTCGCCAGGAAGAAAGAAAATCGTCGAGCAAATCCTCGCCGGTGATTCAGCGATCTGGGTGATCGTCGAAGGCGGCACGGCGGAGGACAAAGCAGCCGTGGAGCGCATCGAGAAGCGGCTGAAGTTTCTGGAGCAGGTCGCCTCACTGCCGATCCAAGACCCGAATGATCCCGACAGCCAGCTTGGTCCTGGACCAGCCTTGAAGCTGAAGTTCGCCACGCTGCGTCTGCGCCGCGATGATCCGGCCGAGAAAGCGCTGCTGCCGATGCTCGCCGGTCCGAAAGGCACGATTGATCCAGCCACGACCAGTTTTGCCGCTGCCGTGTTTGGGAAAGGCCGCGTGCTTGGTGCCTGGCCGCTGAACGATCTGGATGATGCTTCGCTGGAGGATGCCTGCATGTTCCTCGTCGGGCGCTGCGGCTGCCGCTTGAAGAATGAAAATCCCGGCTGGGATCTGCTGCTCAATGTGGACTGGGAGAAGGCGCTGCTGGCTGC
>JBEBGU010000439.1:0-4431 GCA_040081325.1 Prosthecobacter sp. | reverse complement strand
CCCAGAGAGATGTTTTGCCGAGCCTTGAGTGTCCGATCACGGCGAGCTGTTTGTCATTCACATCGGCATCAGTTTCCAGATAATCGGCGATCCGGCTCAGGCCCCAGGCCCAGGCTCCGATGGCTCCCCATTCGCCATCCTTCCACTCGGTAGCCGCGCCATCTTTGCTGAGCTCGGCGCGCAGACCTTCCTTCCAGCCATCGGCATGATCGGGTTCGATGTCGCCATAGTAATAGGTGGCCACGGCGCAGCCCTGAGCGATGATCATTTCCAGCGGCCAGCGGCTGGCTTCATTCGCGCGGCTATCTTCTGTGGCGCGATTTTCTACCACGCCCTTTTCCTTGCTCGCACGCATCCAGCGGGTGGAAAGCGGTACATCCTTCTCGGTGCTCACGGCATGATTGCCACCGAAGCTCGGGCCGACAAAACATGGCGCGGGTTGGCTAAGTCCGTTCGGTGTGTAGAGCATCACTTCCATGCCCTGCCATGTGGGATGCTCCGGCAGGGAGATCTGGATGAACTTGCGCGTGGCTTTGCCATTCAGTGCGTCTTTCTTCACCTGCGTGACTTTGAAGTCCACCTTACCCCAAAGGCTTGCGGCGGGTGTCTTGCCGAAGACGTGCTGCTCAAAGAGTGCCAGTAACTCGGGTCGCCGCGTGTTAGCCCATGCCTCAGCGGTGGTGATGGCTTTACCATTCTGCGTCTTCAGTAATTCTGGCAGCGTGTATGGCGGGATTTTTGATTCGTCATAGTTTGCTGTTTTTTGCTGAGCTTCAGCAAAGTCTTCGCCGACAAGCAAGGCGGTGATCATGAGGAGTGGCAGGAGGGTTCGTGACATGGTGCTAGCATGAACGGACATGCGATCTCAGGTCAATCACAGAACTCCTGGAGCCACGAGGCAAGCCGCTGCGGCGTTGAGAAGCGCTCGCGGGAGATTTCAGCGGGAGGGATGGCGAGGTCAAAGCGGCGCTCGAGGTGGAGGAGGAGCTGCATCATGGCCAGGGAGTCGAGACCGAGCGTGAAGAGATCACACTCGGCGCTGATCGGTTCATCACTGCTGAGGATGTCGTGCTCATGGATGAGGGCGATGATGGAATGGGCAGTGATGTCAGAGGTGGGCATTCGGGCAGAGGGTAGAAAGGGAAGGAATGTAGGGCAAACGCCAGCCTTGTCAGTTTTGAAACACCGCCTACTATCCGCGCCTCATGCATCGACAATTTCTTTTCGCTCTCGCCCTCATGGTCGTCGCGCTCTCCTGGATGACGACCGGAGCCGCAGCTCAAACGGCGGCACCAGTGGCTGCCGCACCCGCAGCACCAACTGCTGCCACAACTGCTGCCACAACTGCTCCTGAAGAGAGTCCCTTTGCCAATGCCATGACGATTGATGGATTCGTCAAGAGCACCGGAGTCATGGCCTATCCGCTAATAATCCTCTCCATGATCACCGCCTTCCTGATCGTGCTCTTCACGTTCACTGTGCGGCAGGGTGCGGTGGTGAGTGATGCCTTCATGAACAGTGCAGACGCGCTGATCCGCAAACAAGATTACCTCGGCCTGCTGGCTGTCTGCAATCGCCGCAATGAGTGCATCGCCCGCATCACGGCGAAGACGCTGGACTTTGCCACGCGCAACCCGACTGCGAGCTATGAAGAAGTGAAGGAAGTGACAGAGGCGGAGGGCAATCGCCAGTCGAGCCTGCTGCTCGCACGCATCGCTTACCTCGGAGATGTGGGCGCTGTGGCTCCCATGCTAGGACTGCTCGGCACCACACTCGGGATGATGGGCACTTTCCACGCCATCTCCAGCACGCAGTATGGTGGCAGCAATCAGCTCGGCTTAGCGCAGGGCGTTTCAGAGGCGCTTCTCTGCACAGCCTCAGGCCTCGTCATCGGCATTCCGGCGCTGATTTTCTACTCCATCTTCCGTGGCAAAGTGAACCGTCTAATCTCCGAAATGGAAGCCGCGACGACGCACCTCATGGCTCTGCTTTCCGTGCAATACAAACGTGCTGCCCGCGCCGTCTCAGCTCGTGGTGAATGAGGATGTGATTTGCCATGAACTTCCGCAAGCAACACTCCATCGAACCCACGCCCATGCAGCTCGCGCCGCTGGTGGACGTGCTATTCCTTTTGGTCATCTTCTTTGCCGTCACCTCTCACTACGCGAAAAATGAGCAGGTGATGGACATCAGCGTACCAGCGGCGGATGAGGGTAAGGAGAAGGAATCCCGCAACGTCGGAGAGATCATCATCAACATCAAAACTGCTGGTGAGATCGTCGTCAACGGACAGCAACTCACGGAGGAGGAACTGCTCGTGAAGCTCAAAAACATCGCTGCCATTTACAAAGATCAGGCGGTAATTCTGCGTGGTGATGAAGTGGTGGATTACAAGTTTGTGATCCGCGTGCTCGATACCTGCCAGAAGGCTGGCATCTGGAACATCGCCTTTGCCACACGCAAGCCTGACGCTGAAGCGCCGAAAAAGTGAAGTGACATGCGTACCCTTTCGTCCCATTCGCCCATGTCCCACGTCTCTCGTATTCTTTCCGTTCTAGCTCTCTCCACTTGGCTCTCTGTGACCTGCGCGCAAGCCCAGCAGGTGCCCAAAGCCATCGCGGTAGAGGAAGATGAGCGCCCTGTGCCCAAGGCCATTCCGGTCGAGCCAAAGCCCGTCACACCGGCGACCAATAAGCCGAAAGGACCGGACGAGGATCTCTTTGATTACGCCAGCATGATCTATGATCGCGGCGAGTACAGCATCGCCTCACAGTCGCTCGGTCAGTATCTGCAAAACTACCCCTCGGGGCGGCATGTGCCACTAGCGCTCTTTCGCATCGGCGAGTGCTACATGCAGCAAAAGCAGCTCAAAGTGGCAGAGACCTATTATCAAGAAGTGGTGAGTCGCTACCCCAACAGCGATGGCGCTCCATCTGCCGCCTATCGGCTCGGAGCGATGAGCTTCAACAATCAGGACTACGACCAGTCAGCACGCATGTTTGCCTTCTGTGAGGAGAAGTCCACGCTGCCACAGGTGCGTCTAGCCTCCGCCTTTAACAAAGCGCGTGCCTACCAGATGCTCGGTGACAAGAAGAACCAAATCGCGGCGCTCAATACCGTGATCACCGTGAAGACCGACAATCCGTATCGCGAAACAGCACTGCTCAGTCTGGGGACCGTCCTCATGGCAGCGGATAATAAGGAAGACGCACTGCCACTTTTTCTGGATCTACTCACCACGACCAAAGATAGCGCAGTCATCTCAGAAGCCTCCGTGAAGGCGGCCGTGCTGCATGGCGAATTGGGCAAGCCAGAGGAGGCAGTGCCGCTCTTCGAGCGTGCTTTGCAGATACCGGAAACGACGGCTGAGAATCGCGGCATCGCCCTCGTCGGTGTCGTCCAGGCGCTGTTTGCCAAAGGTGACTACGAAGGCGTCATCAACAACTACAGCCAAAACGCCGCCGTCCTGCCGGAGGGTGAGACAAGGCCGAAAATGCTGCTGCTCGTGGGTAACGCTTACCGCATGAAGAAAAGCTATGCGCGTGCCGTGGAAGTCTATTTGATGATCGAGCAAGGCAATAGCATCAGCGATCAGGCCTTCGAGGCTGGTTACTGGAAACTCTACTGCTTTTATCTCCTTGATGACAAAGACCTCGCCGAGTTTGCCACTGCTTTCATCGCAAAGAATTCGATCACTCGCAAGTCACATCAGTTTCTCAATCTAGCCCGCCTGATTCGCGCTGACTTCCACTTCAACAAGCAGCGTTACGCCGAAGCCGCGACCAGCTTCAATGATGTGCAGATCCAAGAGCTGCCCGAGAAGCTGCAGCCCAGCACACTCTTCAACAAAGCCTGGGCGCAAGCTGAAGCCCAGCGCCCTCAGGAAGCCATCGGCTCCTTTAGTCTTTTCATCACCACTTTCACCAGTCACGAACTCATGGCGAAAGCGCTCGCACGTCGTGGACTCGCTTATCGCGAATCCAAGGATATGGCTAAAGCCATGGCCGACTTCCAAGCTGTGGTAAAGAATCATCCGAACTCAGAGGCTGTCGAACTCGCCTATTTGCAGATGGGCCTCATCGCCGCCGAGCAGCGTGATTTCAAAGCCACCATCGCCGCCTTTGAGGTGCTGGTGAAAAAGTTTCCGAGCAGCCCAGCAGCAGGTCAGGCGTGGTTCGGCATCGGTCGCGCGAACTACTCACTCCAGCAGTGGGACAAAGCTATCCAAGCACTGCAAAAAGCCGCAGATGTGGACCGCAAAACCTATCTTGATCAGGCCAGTATGATGATCATCCAAGCGCAGTACGTGCAGCAGAATACTGAAGAACTCGCCAAGGCCATTGATGACTATCGACGAGTTAATCCCAACGCCAACGTGCCGCCAAATGTGCTGACTTGGCTTGGCTTGAAGCTCTACGATCAAAAGCTCTT
>JBEBGU010001014.1:0-1109 GCA_040081325.1 Prosthecobacter sp. | reverse complement strand
ACGAAGGCGCGGAAGTCATGGAAATGATTCTAGCAAAGACGGCCGCAGAGAGTGCGGGCCTTCTCGGCACACTCATCGGGTTTGTAGTGCTACTGATCGGTGCTTCAGGCGTGTTTGGTGAATTGCAGGACTCACTGAATCAAATCTGGGGCGTGTCCTCGAAGCGCCACCCTGTTTTCATCATGGTGAAGGAGCGTGTCTTCTCTTTTGCGATGGTTTTCGTCATGGGTTTTCTCATGCTCGTGTCGTTTATGTTCTCAGCCATTCTAGCAGCGGCTGGCACTTGGCTGCATACGCAGCTACCCGGACTCGACAGCTCATGGGAATGGGCCAATTCCGTGATTTCTCTGTTGGTCGTCGCACTCTTATTCGCACTCATCTTCCGCCTGATCCCTGACACGCGCATCACCTGGAAGGATGTCTGGTTGGGAGCCTTGATCGCCGCAGTGCTATTTGTGCTAGGGAAGTTCGTGCTTGGCTTTTACTTTGGCCGCAGCGCACTAGCATCCAGCTACGGAGCAGCGGGTTCACTCATTATCATCTTGGTCTGGGTGTATTACTCCGCGCAGATATTATTCTTCGGCGCAGCCTTCACGCGAGTCTATGCGACCCGTTTCGGATCACATCGACCTATGGAGAATGCCATTTGATCAGCGTCGCGATCATGAGTTTTGCCAGCGTAAAAATGGAGTCGGAGCTAGTCTCATCCATATCGAAAATACTCGGTTATTCCTCTGGTAGGGTTATACCCCATCGCACATGAAGCATGTCACTTTTAAGGTGTGAGCGTGGTGCCCATGCCAAGGCTCTCTGCCAATCAAATGCTCAAATTTGTGATGCACCGAGTCTGGTTGACCGTCGCATTCGCATTTCAAATCATTGCCCATCTTGGCTTTCTAAGATTGGCCGAATTGAATCATTCATCGAGTTTCAGCAATTGAGAGAATACTATTGAATACAACAACACATCCGCAGCGCATTGCCTTTCTGGGTGACTACCTCCCACGCCTGTGCGGCATCGCAACATTCACGCATGATCTATGTGAATCGGTGGCAGGAGCATCTCCAGATTCTGACTGTTTCGTGGGTGCAGTTAATGATCGCACCCA
>JBEBGU010000438.1:0-4435 GCA_040081325.1 Prosthecobacter sp. | reverse complement strand
CGGTGGAACCTGGGCGGTGAGCCGACGCGCAGGCCGCGCATTTTGTTCCTCGCGGATCGTAACATCCTGGCGAACCAAGCCTACAACGCCTTCTCCGCTTTCCCTGAAGACGCGCTGGTGCGGATCGAGCCGGGCGACATCAAGAAGAAGGGCAAGGTGCCAAAGAACGGCAGCCTGTTTTTCACCATCTTCCAGACGTTCATGAGTGGGCCGAATGGTTCGCCTTACTTCGGCGAGTATCCGCCTGACTTCTTCGACTTTATCATCATCGACGAGTGCCATCGCGGTGGAGCGAACGATGAGAGTACGTGGCGTGACATTTTGAACTACTTCAAGCCAGCGGTGCAGCTCGGCCTCACGGCGACGCCGAAGCGGAAGGACAACGTGGACACCTACGCCTACTTCGGCGAGCCGGTCTATACCTACTCGCTCAAGGATGGCATCAACGACGGCTTCCTCACGCCTTTCAAGGTGAAGCAGATTCAGACGACGATTGATTACTATGTTTACACCTCCGACGACGCCGTGGTGGAAGGTGAGATCGAGGCGGGCAAAGTTTACGAGGAAGCGGATTTCAACCGCAGCATCGAGATTCGCGAACGGGAGAAGAAGCGTGTGGAGATCTTCCTATCACAGATCAACCAGAACGAGAAGACGCTGGTCTTCTGCGCCAACCAAGCCCACGCGCTGCTCGTGCGTGACCTGATCAACCAGCTCAAGACGAGCACAGACCCTAACTACTGTGTGCGCGTGACGGCTGACGACGGCGAGTTGGGTGAGCAATACCTGCGGGCTTTTCAGGATAACGAGAAAACCATCCCGACGATCCTGACCACCTCAAAGAAACTCTCCACCGGAGTGGATGCGCGCAATGTGCGCAACATCGTGCTGATGCGGCCAGTGACAAACCTCATCGAGTTCAAGCAAATCATCGGACGCGGCACGCGGCTTTTCGACGGGAAGGATTACTTCACGATCTATGACTTCGTGAAAGCGCATCTCAATTTTCTGGATCCAGAATGGGATGGCGAACCTGCCGCTGAAGAACCATGCGAAAAGTGCGGCGTGAATCCATGCGTGTGCGTGAAGACGCCACCGAAGCCTTGCGCCAAATGCGGAAAGTCACCGTGCGAATGCCCGGATGAACCGTGCGAAGTCTGCGGCCAGATCAAGTGTGTCTGCAAGAAGCGGAACCAAGTGAAGGTGAAGCTGGCCGACGGCAAAGAGCGCAGCATCCAGCACATGATGATGACAAGCTTCTGGCACCCGGACGGTACGCCGATGTCGTCCAAGCAGTTCATGGAGATGCTCTTCGGCGAGCTGCCCGAGTTCTTTCAGAGCGAAGACGAACTGCGCGCCCTCTGGAGTGAGCCACTGACCCGCAAGAAGCTGCTCGAAGGCTTGGCGGAGAAAGGCTTCAAAAAGGAGGTGCTGACCGAGATGCAGTCGATCATCGACGCGGAGAGCAGTGATCTTTTCGATGTCCTAGCTTATGTGGCCTACTCACTGCCGACACTCACCCGCGAGCAGCGGGCAGAGAAAGCGAAGGTGGAAATCAGCACGCACTTCAACAGCAAGCAGCAGGTGTTCCTCGACTTTGTGCTGTCACATTACATCAGTGTAGGCGTGGAAGAACTGGATCAAGACAAGCTGACGCCGCTGCTGAAGCTGCGGTATCACAACTCTATTCAAGACGCCGTAGCCGATCTCGGCAGCGATGTGGGGCAATCGTTCGCTGGCTTTCAGAAGTATCTGTATCAGGACGTGGCGTAGTTTTCCGTCTCTTTACCATGCGCCCTGTCTTCCCCAGAGCCTCGACTGGCCAGCCATCATTGGTCATTTCATGCTGAGTTTAGGCACCTTGGAACTAACCTTGTTGGAACTCTTGAAGCAGCGGCTGCCAGAAGGGAACTGGAATGCACTGGATCGGAAGTTGTTTAAGGACTGTGTGAACTGCCTCCGCCAACTGGTGGCTCAACCGTCTGAAATGGCCGCTTCAACAGCGGAGTGGGAGCCCTTGCTGGTGCGGCTGGATGCCTTGCGGGATCTGCGCAACCACCTCGCCCACGGGGCGCTGGTCAACAGCTTGGGGGAGGATATGAAGACATGGACGCAGCGTCTGGTGCTGACGAAAGAGTTCAGTTTTGGGCTGGAGGAAACGCGGCAGGTGAGCTTCGATGAATTGCGCAAAGAAATATTCGAGCTAGCAGATCTAACCGAAAAGTTGACAGCCTTGGCGGCTGGAGGTCGAAGCCCGAATGACGAATGACGAAGAATGAAGAGCAGAGGGAGCTGAGCGTGATTTGGTTCCGCTCTCGATGTTCAACAAAAAGGCCCAAAGCAATGCTTTGGGCCTTTGATTGGGTGACTTTGAAGATCTCTATTTCTTCTTGGCGTCATCTCCACCACCGGCATTGGCGACTGCTTGCTCCTCGGGTGGGAGGAAGGCTTTGAAGCGGCCTTTGTCGATGGCTTTCATGTAGGCTTCCATCGGGGTGACGTAGCCGTCGCGGAGCTTCTGCCAGATGGCGTCATCCATGAATTGCATGCCGAGAGCTTTGCCGCCGATGATGACGTCGTAGAGCTTCTGGGTGGCTCCTTCACGGATGATGGAACCGACGGCTGGGGTGGCGACCATGATCTCATTGACGGCGGCACGGCCTTTGCCATCGGCCTTTTTCATGAGGAGCTGGGCGACGACGCCTTTGAGCGATGCGGCAAGCATGGTGCGCACCTGACTCTGCTGCTCAGCGGGGAAGACGTCGATAATGCGGTCAACGGTTTTGCGGGCGTTGTTGGTGTGTAGAGTGCCGAAGACGAGGAGTCCCGTTTCCGCTGCGGTGAGGGCTAGGGAGATGGTTTCAAGGTCACGCATTTCTCCCACGAGAACGATGTCGGCATCTTCACGCAGGGCTGCGCGGAGGCCGTCGGCAAATGAGGGTGTCTGGATGGGCACTTCACGCTGGGTGATGATGCTTTTCTTGTTCCGATGCACGAATTCGATGGGTTCTTCGATCGTGATGATGTGGCGGCGGAAGTTGGTATTGATATAGTCGAGCAGGGCGGCCAGCGTGGTGGACTTGCCAGAGCCAGTGGGGCCAGTGACGAGAACGAGACCGCTGCGCATGTGACCGAATTCTTTGACGATGGGCGGGATGCCGAGCTGCTCTAGGCTGGCAATCTTGGTCGGGATGATACGGAAAACGCAAGCATAGCCGTTTTGCTGCTTGAGGTAATTGCAGCGGAAACGGTGATCGGAGTCCATCTCATAGGCGAAATCGAGATCGCCTTTATCAAGATAGCGCTCCCAGCTATGGGGTTCACAAATCTCACGCATCATGGTTTCCATGACGGTGGCAGTGAGGGCTTCTTCAGCGATGGGGCGGATACCGCCGTGAACGCGAACTTTGGCTGGCTGGCCTTGGCTGAGGTGGAGATCGGAACCGCCGAGTTCGATGAGCTTGTGGAAGAGTTGGTCGATGACAGGCATTGTCTGAGAAAGTGAAGGATGAGGGGAAAGGTGGCTTAGCTTGCGAAGAAGATTTTCATCTGCTGCTTGTCCTCAGAGCGGGACTCGCACTCCTCGCGACTGATGAGGCCCTTGGTGTAGAGATTTCTGAGTGAGTCATCCATGGTGATCATGCCGACGTTTTTGCCGGTCTGCATGACGCCATTGAGCATGAAGGTTTTACCATCACGAATGCAGGCAGCTACGGCGGGTGTATTCACGAGGAGTTCGAGCGCCATGACGCGGCCATTGCCATCGATCTTGGGCACGAGCTGCTGTGAGACGATGCCGCGAAGTGATTCAGATACCATGATGCGGATCTGATCACGCTGATCGGGTGGGAAGACGTCGAGCACGCGGTCAAGAGTACGTGCGGAGTTGCCCGTGTGCAGAGTGCCGAGCACTAAGTGACCTGTTTCAGCCGCAGTGATGGCGAGTGAGATGGTCTCAAGGTCGCGCATTTCACCGACCATGATGATGTCTGGATCTTCACGCAGTGCTCCACGCAGCGCGGCGGCGAAAGATTGGGTGTGTGTGCCGACTTCACGTTGGTTTAAATGGCAGCCTTTAGGTTGAAGCACATACTCGATGGGTTCTTCTAGCGTGATGATGTGATCTTCACGCTCGATATTGATCGCATCCACGAGTGCCGCGAGCGTGGTGGATTTCCCGCAACCGACGGGGCCAGTGACGAGCACAAGACCGTTGTGGTAGCGAGTGAGTGTACGCACTGTTTCTGGCAGGCCGAGTTCTTCCACTGAACGCACATGGGTACTGATGATGCGGAAGGTAATGTCGATGCCGAGACGCTGTTTGATAACGGATGCACGGAAGCGTCCAAAATCTGGTGAGTAGGCAAAGTCCACGTCGCCGCGCGTTTCGAGCTTCTTGATTTGTTCTTCGTTCAGGAATCCATAAGCCAGACGG
>JBEBGU010000437.1:0-4438 GCA_040081325.1 Prosthecobacter sp. | reverse complement strand
TCCTTTGGAAGGCGGCGCTGCCCGGCATCGGTTGGTCATCGCCCGTGGTGATTGGAGACAAGATTTATCTGACGACGGCTGTGCCAGTGGGCGGTCAGGAGAAGCCGGTCGTAGACCGCAGTCTGCGTGCGCTGTGTGTTTCAGCGACGGATGGCAAAGTAATTTGGGACAAGGAAGTCTTTGCTCAAATCGCTGCCACTTCGCCGACCATTCACAGGAAGAACAGCCATGCGAGCCCGACGGCGATCTTTGAAAATGACCGCCTGTTTGTTCACTTCGGGCATCAGGGCACGGCCTGCTTGAATGCAGTGGATGGCAGCATCGTGTGGAGTACTCGCGAGTTTGCCTACCAGCCTGTTCATGGTGCTGGAGGCAGTCCGGTGATCGAAGGTGATCTGCTCATTTTTAATGCGGATGCCCAGAGTGATCCGGTGGTGATCGCGCTCGATAAAGTGACGGGCAAGCAGCGCTGGAAGTTTGCGCGGGTGAGTGATGCGTCGCGCAAGTTTTCCTTCTGCACGCCGCTGGTGATTGAGGTGAATGGCAAACGTCAGCTCATCACCCCTGGCAGTGGTGTGGTGAATGCGCTCGATCCGGCGACCGGTGCTGAGATCTGGAAGGTGCGCTATGACCAGGGCTACTCGGTGGTGCCACGACCTGTATCTGCGCATGGCATGGTTTTCATCGCCACGGGTTATGATAAGCCGACGGTCCTCGCCATTCGAGTGGATGGCAGCGGTGATGTGACGGACACGCATGTGGCGTGGAAGCTGGAGAAGTATGCGCCGCACAATCCGAGCATGGTCGTGGTGGGAGATGAGCTGTATCTCGTGGCAGACAACGGCATCCTCTCCTGCGTGGATGCGAAGAAGGGTGCGGCGCATTATCAAGAGCGCTGCACTGGCCCGATCAGTGCGTCCATTTTGTCAGCCGATGGCAAACTCTATCTCCAGGATGAAAAGGGCCTGGGCGTGGTGGTGAAGCCGGGCAAGACCTTCACGGTGCTCGCGAAGAACGATCTCGCCGAGCGCTCACTGGCTTCTTATGGCGTGGTGGGGGATGACCTCCTCATTCGCACAGAGCAGCATCTCTGGCGCGTGGGGACAAAATGATTCACGAAGCCATCGCAGCATAGAAGGCCTCCGTCTGCTCGGCATCGGGGATGACTTCAATGAGGACAGCGCCATCAGGCAGGTCGTTGAGGTGTTCGGGTTCGGTGGCCCGGATGTAGGACATGCCCCACATCTGCGCCCAGGGCTCGAAGCTGACATGGTGCCGGTTCTCGACGATCTGGCGTGCTTCATCAGGAAGCGCCCGCAGACCGGGCACGCGGGAGAAGATCTTGCCACCGCCGTTATTGATGACGACGAGGCGGCGATTCCCCTGAGGCAACTGCGGCATGATCCATGGCGCGGCGAGATCATACAGCGCACTTAGATCACCAATGATGAGCCACGAACTGAGCGAACTGGCACTGACTCCCAGCCAGGTGGAGACGATGCCATCAATGCCGTTGGCTCCGCGATTGGCATAGAACTGCACGCCTTGCTCGGGACATGACATCGCCAGATTCATTTCGCGAATCGGCAGGCTGTTGCCGATGAAGACGCGATCAAAGGCACTGAACTCGCCGGTGATCTCACGCATCCACGCAGGCTCGGAGAGCGGATGCTTGCCGAGCCAGTGTGGAATGTTGTGCTTCTTGCGGCCTGCCCTGGCTGGCAGCAGCTTTTGGGCGGCGAGTGACGCCAGCGCACTCCAGGGCAGTGTCTGCACGTTTTGAGTGCGCGCGAGTCCGGGGAAACCGAGGCGTGAGATATTCGTCACCCACACGCCTGGATTGTTTTCCAAATCACGCCACCAGCGTGATGAAGGAATGCCGCCGATACGGATGACTTGTTTGATTTCGAGCGCACGGAAAGTGCTCTCGGCTGCGGGAAGAAGGAGATGGTCGAGCTTTGGCCGGTCAGGCCAGGTGCCCCAGAGGTTTGAAGTGGCCTCGGCAATGACGGGCAGGCCGAGCTTGGCCAGCACGGGCGCGACTTCGCGTGCCTCGGCGGGGTGCAGGCCGCTGACCACGATGGCGGTGGCTTCACCTGATAGCATGAAGGCGGGTGCTTTCGCTGCCTTCGGTATGCGTTGCGGATGATGGGCCAGGAAGTCGATGCCTTCCTGCATGGTATCGAGCGGCTCTTCGAGGCAGACATTGATGTGCAGTGACTGCGTGCTGAGCCGGGTCGGCCATGAAAGGCTGTCGCCTTCTGCGACATCCAGACAGGCGCTGACATAAGGGCCGAAGAGATCTTTTTGTTCGATGGCCTGCGGAGCGCCGCTGCCACGATAACGCTGTGGCCGGTCGGCGGTAATGAGCACGAGCGGCAGACCCTGGTAGTGCGCCTCGATCACGGCTGGCAGCAGCTCGGCGGCAGCGGTGCCTGAGGTGGTGAGCACGGCCACGGGCTGGCGATCTGCCTGAATGCGACCGAGGGCGAAGAACGCGGCGCAGCGCTCTTCGAAGAAGCTCCAGATCTTCACGCCTTCACTCGCCATGAGAGCGGTGATGAGCGGCGCATTGCGTGCCCCAGCCGCCACGCAGACTTCAGCCACACCCATGCGCGCGAGCGCGGTGAGGGTGCTGCGGATGATGCGGGCATTCATGGCTTACTCCAGGATCGTCTGCGGCTTGAACGCGCGCAGGGCCGGAAGGTCGTGCATGATGTTGGTGCTGCGCATCAAAGTCTCACCCACTAGCAGTGCATCAGCACCGCAGAGGGCGAGGCGTTCGGCATCGGCCACGGTTTTGATGCCGCTTTCAGCCACGAGGATGATGTCATCAGGCACTTCCTCGGCCAGGACCTCTGTGGTGGAGAGATCGACGGTGAAGGACTTCAAGTTGCGGTTGTTCACGCCGATGATGCGCGCGTCGGTTTTGAGTGCTCGTTCGAGTTCGGCCATGTTGTGGACTTCGACCAAGACATCGAGCTGAAAGGTGTGCGCAGTGTCCAGCAGATGCACGAGTGTCGGCTGATCCAGCGCGGCGACGATAAGCAGGATGGCGTCAGCACCGGCGACCACGGCTTCAAAGATCTGCGCTTCGTGGATGATGAAATCTTTGCGCAGGCACGGGATGTCCACCTGCTCGCGAATAAGCGAGAGGTAATTGAGATGGCCCTGGAAGTACTTTTCATCCGTGAGGATGGACAGTGCGGTGGCACCGGCTTTCTCATAACCACGGGCGATTGTGAGCGGATCGAAGTCCTGGGCGATGGTGCCGGCGGATGGGGACGCGCGTTTGATCTCAGCGATCATGCCCAGACGGGTGGGATCGTTGCGGAGCGCATCAGCGAGCGAGCGGAAGTCGTTTCGGAGCGTGGCGGCGGCACGGAGTTTCTCCACACGGGGCAGGAGCTTTTCGACCTCGGTGCGCTTATGGGCGATGATTTCGTCCAGCTTGTTCATAGGGCGCGGAAGATGGGGCGCAAAGCTCAGGGCGCAAGGTGCAAGGCAGGCCCGCTGGCGGCACTTTGCCGTGCGATGAAGCATCTGGCTTTTAAATCAGGTTTGCGATCCTGCTGCGACTCTCTACCCTCGCGCCCCTATGGCAAAATCTGCACTTGGAAAAGGACTCGGCGCATTGATCTCGACCCCGCAGGGCGGGATTGGGATGCCGCGTCTGCCGGCGCTGGCCCAGCCAGCTCCTGGAGATGTGGTGAATCGTGTGTCGCTCGACCAGATCGTGCCCAGCCCGCTGCAGCCGCGAAAGCATTTCGTGCCTGAGCAGCTCACCGAGTTGATGGAGTCAATCCGTGAGCATGGCATCATCCAGCCGCTGATCGTGCGCCGCGTGGACGGCAAGCTGGAGCTGATCGCCGGTGAGCGCCGTTTCCGTGCTTCGCGTGAACTTGGATTGAAGGAAGTGCCCGTGATTGTCCGCGAGGCAGCCGACAAGGACGTGCTGGAAATGGCGCTGATCGAGAACCTTCAGCGCGAAGACCTGAACCCCATCGAAGAAGCCCGTGCCTATGAGCGCTTGGCCAGGGAATTCAGCATGAAGCAGGAGGACATCGCCAAGCGTGTCGGTAAAAACCGCGCCACGGTGGCCAATGCGATCCGTTTGCTGGATCTCGCCGCATCGGTGCAGGACATGGTCTCCAGCGGCAAGCTCACCACCGGTCACGCAAAGGTGCTGCTGACTCTGAAGTCGGCTGATGCGCAGATGAGCGCGGCGGATGAAATTTTGAAAAAGGGCCTCACGGTGCGCGCCACGGAGAAGCTTACCCAGAGCATCCTGAACCCGCCAGCACCGAAGCCGCAGGTTGATGACACCGAGCTGAGTCGTGCGATCGAGACGGTCGAGCAGCGGCTCATGCAGCACCTCTCTACGAACGTCAGCGTGAAGCATGGCGAGAAGAAGGGGCACATCGAGATCGACTACTAC
>JBEBGU010000436.1:0-4444 GCA_040081325.1 Prosthecobacter sp. | reverse complement strand
TGTTTGGATCATCCAGAGGGCGGGAACGTGGCAATCAATGGTGTGGATACCGAAATAACTAAAGAGCGCCGGGATCAGGAGCTTGCTGAGGCTGAGCGGATTTTAAACACGCCCAAAGATGGATCTGCAGTGGTTATTACTCCAACACTACCCCAGGCTCCGATCATTGCAGAAAACTCACTTTCGCGTGGGGCGGCTCCGCGTGGTCTAGGCGGTGTGTCTCCGACTCCATCTGGACGAAGCATGAGGGATCATCCCGAACGCCGGTTGGAGACTGCTGCGAGACGTGGAGATGTGCAGGCGGCGGCGGCTTTGGCTGGTATTCCCATGGCGGCTGGCGGCGTGATGGAGGATCACATTGAGGGGAAATTTGATGGCTTTGAATATGGCCGGCTTTTCAAACTGCAGAACGGGACGATCTGGGAACAAACGGACACTCACTTTGAATACCATTACGAGTATGCTCCCAAGGCGATGATCCTGACTCTCAAAGAGGGAATCTTTTTGCAAGTGGAAGGGCTGGATAAGAAGGTGCAAGTGCGCCAAGTCAGGTGACGAACTTACCATGGGCCGGGGATGACGTTCATGGGGAACGTGAGCTGATCCGGTTGCAAAGCCGGGCGCGGACGTTGTCTTATGCGGACTTCCGGGAGGGTTTGGCCCCCGCCTTCACGGGTGAAGGGGCTGAGCGCTTTTCATCGAGTTCTTGCTTCAACAAGGCTTCGATAGCTTGCCGTTCGCGATTCGCCCAAATGGCTGAGATGTTGATTGGCGTGATGAGATGCCCTTTGGTTACCGTGATATGCTGCCGCAAAGCTTCGACAGCGTGACGGATAAGTTGAGAGACTTCACAACCGTGCGCAATCGCCATTTCTTCTAGCCAAGCGCGGTCACTCTTCGAGAGGCGCACTCCGAATCCGACTGTTTCTTCACCTTTATTATTTCTTGGCACGCTCAAGAATTCCACGAAATCATTTTGTGCGCAAATTGTTTATTGACTTCTTTTTGTTACACAGTTCTATTTGTGCGCGTATTGAACATTATGAGCACAATTAAACAAACTGAAGAGTGCGTTGTCACTGTCCGCCTTCCAAAAGAGCTGGCTGAATTCCTGGACGATGTGGCTGAGTCTGCCTGCAATACTCGTGCAGGTATTGTAAAGCTTGCGGTTAAATCGTTTCGGGAATCGCTGTCCAAAGCTGCAACTCCAACGGAGGGCGCGGGTCGTGAGACGGCGGTAGCGGCGTGAGCGAGGTGCTTTGCCCGAATATTGAAGAGGTGGCTGTGTGCCCTGAGGGTGTTCGAGATTGGTCACTCAAGGGGGATCGTGAGAGTGTGTCCGCGAGGCTCGCTACGGAACACGCTGCCGCGCCTCATTTCGACTATGTGATCCACGAGAATGAACCTGATGTGTGGTGGATCTGGCTCCACAGGCGGAAAGGAGGAGCGCTGTGAAGGCTTCTGAAATTCCTATTGGCTCAGGATTTGTGGGATCAATCTTCCGCTCTGACTGGAATGATCATTGGCGCGCTGGTAAGCCGATGCCTGGCGATCTGATCTATGTCGATGTGATCGTGCCTGTGGCGTCTCGCGGAGACGATTATCTGAAGGCGCTGCTGAAACTGCACGCGTGTCATTTGCACGCCGACTCATCGTCCCAGCTCAGCACAAAGGATGCCTTCTGGGTGTGTGGAGTGCGGGAGACGCGGTCGAAGAATGTCTATGTCTTTGAGTGGCGGTCCCGTGCGATCCAAACGCACCTGGAGAGGGTTCATGAGCTGCTAAAATCTGGCGTGGATGACCATGCTAGGACCGCAATGGCTGAGCTGGACGCTCTGGCGGAACGGGAGGTGCCCTACCTATGAGTGTGCCTGCTCCGCTGTCGCAAGGTGATCTGCCGTACATCTCGGCTCGCGCTCTTTTTTTGTCGGCTGGCTTTGAGGCTGGCTGCGGACATCCGCTGCCTGATGGCTCGCTGCCTGTGGGTGGCAAGGGTCTGGGCGGTGTGATGCATCTGATCCTGCCGTCTGAATGGCAGAACTACCGGTCACTGTGCGCGGCTGAACGCGCTGCCGTGCCTGAATTTGCCGCTGCTGCCTGATCTATGCCGCGCTCTGCCCCCAGCTCGAATGATGCGCCTGCGGTGACTCGTGGCCGGCCTCGTGTGCTGCCCTACTCTGTGGATGAGGTGGCGGAGCTGCTGTGTGTGGAGCCGAGCCAGGTGGAGCGGGCGTTGCTGCCGCGCTTCCGTGCTGACTTTTTCCCCCATGCGTTTGAGCGTGATGGGGCATGGTGTATCCCGCCGCGTGATGTGCGTGCTTTGTTAGGCCCGGGTTTGCCGAGGCCGTATTGGGTGTCGGAGTTTGCGGAGCTGATCGGCTTTAGTGTCCCTTACACGAATGAACTGATTCGGAAGGGGATCATCAAGACGCGGCTGATTCTGGGCTCTACGAGGGTGCCTGCGACGGAGTTCTGGGAGCTGCCGAAACATCGTCCTGATGGGCTGAAGAAGCGCCCGAAATCAAGCGCTGTGGGTGCTGCCGCGCCCGCCGCCCTTTCTTTTTTTCTGAGGAGGTGCGTTCATGAGTGCTTTTCGCGAACAACGGGCGCTGCTTTCGCTGAACTCTGAGGAGAGCGGACGGGCGAGCCATTTCCCGGTGAGGCCTCGCCTGCTGAAGGTGAAGTCTGCGATGAAGGGACAGGCGCGGTCGCTGATCCGTGCGGAGCGTGCTGATGAGCTGGTGTCTGCTCTGCCCAGAGATGAGGCTGAGAGTGTGCATGCGCTGCTTTCGGGGGAATTTATCCTGGGGGATGTGATCGACCGTGTGAGGGCGCTGCATGGGGATTCGCGTGCGCTGTGGATCGCGACACTGAGTGTGGGCCTGCCGAATGTGGCGACGCTGCGTGCTGCGTGTGATGCGGGTGTGCAGGTGACGTTGCTGGTGTCTCACTATTTCCAGAGTGCGGACGCTGAGCTGTATGGGGCTATCGAGCGCGCTCTGGCGGATGCGCCGGGCTTTCGTCTGATCGTTGGGCGTCTGCATTGCAAGGTGCTGCTGTTTGAGTTTGAGGACTGGCTTTTGACGCTGACGACGAGTGCGAATCTGCGTTCGTCTAACAATCTGGAGCAACTGGACGCGTTTGCCGCCGCCCCTCTCTTTTTTTTCCATCGGTCCTGGATGCAGGAGGTATGTGAACGAGCTGAGAGCGGTGCAAATCCGAGCCATTACGTGCTCTTTGGGAAAGGAGGCCATCATGGCTGAGCTAATCGCGCTGGATGCTGCGCAAATGGCCCAGGTGGAAGAGAGGCTTGTGACCTCTGGCCTTGCGAAGCTGAACACGGGCCTGACGCCCTCGAAGCTGGAGATGGATGCGATCAATCGCGCTGGTCAACGTGGCGAGGCTGATGAGGCTCCGACTGAAGAGATGGCGATGACTGAGCTGGGCTTGGAAGTCTATGTGTCTGACACGCTGGAGAAGCGTGGGATCCACGATGCATCCCGGATGCTGGAACGTAAGCCGGAGGTGTTTCGAATCATCGCGGGATTGCTGTCTCGTGCAGTGCCTGTGCGTGACATTTGCTCAATGTGCCATGTGTCTGCGAGCACGGTCCAAAGCATCGCGGATCATCCTGAAGCAAAGCTGGCTGCGGTAACACAAAAAGAGCAGTTCGTTGCGAAGCTGCGACTGGCGGCGACTCTGGGGCTGGAAGCACTGATTGAGCGCTTCCGAGCTGGTGAGGTGACTGCGGTGGAGTTTGGGATTGTGGTGGACAAGCTCGCACTCGCTGAAGGCGGTGTTACGTCACGAACGGAGATCATCCACAGTCACGAAGAGGATGACGAGTTCACACGCCTTTGCCGTGAAGCACGAGCCACACACGAGCGGGATGTCACCCCAGCCTCGGCAATGGTTACCGACGCGGAAGAAGTTTCGCCAAAGGCCGCGCCCGCGGCCCTCGGACTGCCCCAAAAGCGCCTCGATTCGCCTGCTAGGGATATTCAATCCCCTGTTTTCAACACTCAACCCGTTGATAATGAACGATGAAACGAATTGCTATCACGTTTGCAACCTCTCAGGATGCCCCCGCCACGGTATCCGCGCCACTCTCAGACCTTCAATTTCAAACCGGGGGGGAGGGGGTCCGACATCATGGCAAACGCGAACTTTATAGATTGGTTCTCGCTCAGAAAATTTTCTGCAAAGGAGGCTTCGATGGCCTCCGCTGACATCGCGCTTGCCGTGCAATTCGGTGTCTCGCCACGAGTGATCGAGACCCTTCGTGCATCGTCCCTTCAGTGCCCTGAACATTGGAAGATCGAGGGCCATTCGCTGAGCTATACCCCAGCAGGCATTTCCCACCTTGAAAGCCTGCTCAGCGCCAAAAAAAAAGAAGGGGGGGCCGCGCCGGAAACGCCCGCATTACAGACAAAGTAGCTGTCTC
>JBEBGU010000435.1:0-4455 GCA_040081325.1 Prosthecobacter sp. | reverse complement strand
TACAACTACGACAGTCAGCTCGGTGATGGCACCACCACTACCCGCTTCGCGCCCATTCAGATTGGCACTGCCACCAACTGGCGCAGCATCTCTGCAGGAGACAGCACCTCGCACGCCACCCGCACGGACGGCACTCTCTGGACCTGGGGCTCAAACCTCACGGGACAGCTTGGTACGGGTAATTTCACCATACGCTCCTCGCCTGGCCAGGTGGGCACGGCCACTTGCTGGGGAGATCTGCCTCCGCTGCAAACTGCGTCCCACACCCTGGCGATGACCACCGATGGAACCCTGTGGGGTTTCGGTCTTGCCAACAGCGGTCAGCTCGCCCGTGCCTGGCGCAATCAGCTCGTTCCTGACGTGGTCTGGCCGGCCATCAGTGCCGCTCAGACCATCAGCTTCCCGCCGGTCAGCAATATCCCTGTCGGCAGTTCTGCCCCCCTCAACGCCACCGCCAGCAGCGGCCTGCCAGTGCGCTACATCGCCACTGGCCCCGGCCTTATCAGCGGCAGCAATCTGCGCGTCACCGGCCCCGGACTCATCACCGTCATTGCCTATCAACCAGGGGACAATTTCTGGCAAAATTCCGACATCGCCAGCCAGCTCATCAATCTGCCACCACCGACCTCCACCACCCTGGTGGCGACAGCGATTCTGAACGACAGCGTGACCCTCACGGGTTCGGCCAATCCCAATGGCACCAGCACCACGGCGAGGTTCGAGTGGGGGCCTACCACCGCCTACGGCAGCTTCACCTCCGCACAGCCAGTCGGCGGTGGCACGAGTGCTGTGGACGTCACCGCGCAGCTCACCGGACTAACCTCTCGCACCACCTATCACTACCGCCTCGTAGCCCAGAACTCTCATGGCACAGACAATGGTGCGGACATGAGCTTCACAACCATCAGCGCCATCCCTGTGGCCGCAAACAAGACCGTGTCCACTGCCGAAGATGTGTCCAAATCCATCACCTTCACCGCCACCGATGCGGATGGAGACCCCCTCACTTTCGCTGTCAGCACACCGCCCGCACACGGCGTGATCACCGGCACCGGAAATACCGTGACCTATGTCCCGGCGCTTAACTTCAATGGTGGGGACACCTTCACCTACGTCGCCAACGATGGTTATATCGACTCATTGCCCGCCACCGTCACCATCACCGTCACCCCGGTCAATGACGACCCAGTCGGCACCGTCGGCAGTGCCAGTGGCAATGAAGACAGCCTCCTCTCCGGCACTCTTAACGGCACCGATGTAGAGGGCGAACCCCTCGTCTTCTCCCGAGTTACCAACGCGGCTCATGGCAACGTCAACGTCGCTTCCAACGGCAGCTTCACTTACCAGCCTGTCGCGAATTACAATGGCGCAGACAGCTTCAGCTTCACGGTCAATGACGGCCACACCAATTCTGTGGCGGCCACATTCAGCCTCACCGTCTTTCCGCTTAATGACGCTCCGGTGGCGAGTAACACCACCACCACCGGCAGTGAAGATCAGCCCGGCATCAATGGCAGTCTCACTGGCTCTGATGTGGATAATGACCCGTTCACATTCACAAAGCTCAGTGATCCAGCCCACGGCAGCATCACGCTGAATGCAGGCGGCTCCTTCAGCTATGTGCCGCAGCAGGATTTTAATGGCACCGACAGCTTCACATTCAGAGTCAGCGATGGCTTGCTCAACTCCAGCACAGCCACCGCATCAATTATTGTGACACCCATCAATGACGCGCCCGTGGTCACCAGTGGCACCGCTTCTGGCAATGAAGACATGGTCATCACGGGTCTGGCCGCCGGCACGGATGTCGATCAGAATCCACTCACCTTCACGAAGCTCACGGACCCTGCCAGCGGCACCATCGTCATGCAGCCCAACGGCAGTTTCAGTTACACGCCGAATGCGAACTTCAATGGCACTGACAGCTTCACCTTCAAAGCCAGCGATGGACAGCTCAACTCCAATGCGGGCACCATTGATCTCACCATCAACCCCGTCAACGACGCCCCCCTTGCCGTCGCCTCCACCGCACAGGGAGATGAAGACAGTACAGGCATCAACGGCCAGCTCTCCGCCAGTGATCCTGAAATGGACGCCGTCACTTTCATCAAAGCCAGCAACCCGTCCCATGGCACTGTCACCGTGCAATCCGACGGAGCTTTCACCTACATCCCCGAGCCAGACTACTATGGTCCAGACAGCTTCAGCTTCAAAGCCAGAGACAGCACGCTGGATTCCAACCTGGCAAACGTCAGCCTCACCATCCGCCCCGTGAATGACGGGCCTCCCGTGGTGGCAGACCAGTCCGCCGTGGGCACCGAGAGAAACCTGCTCCGCAGCACGCTCACCGCCACGGATGTAGATCACGACCCGCTCACCTTCACCAAGGTCACCAACACCACTCATGGCACCGTCACCGTGTCTGCGGACGGCACCTTTAGCTATCGGCCCGAAGCCGAGTTCCTGGGTGCCGACAGCTTCACCGTCAAAGCCAGCGATGGCACCGCTGATTCCAACCTTGCCACGGTCACACTCGTCATCACCACCGCGTTGCCGGAGTGGACCTGGATGAATGGCGCGAAGACCGCCAACCAAAAAGGCGTCACCACTCCTGGTGCCAGACTGGATGGCACAAGCTGGACGGATTCAGCGGGTGACTTCTGGCTCTTCGGTGGCACCGGCTATGGCGAAACCACCGGCCCCGGCTTGCTCAATGATCTGTGGAAATATGAGCCTGCAACCGCAGCCTGGACATGGCTAAAAGGCAGCAAGGCCATCAATGCCATCACCGCCTATGGCACCCAGGGCATCGCTGATTCAGGCAATACACCCGGTGCACGAAACAGCGCCGCGTCATGGTTGGATACGCAGGGCAACCTGTGGCTCTTCGGCGGTGCATCTGGCTCAAATTTGCTCAATGACCTGTGGAAGTATGACCCGACAAGCAATGCCTGGTGCTGGATGAAGGGCGCGAATGTGGCGAACAGCAATGGCACTTTCGGTAGCCTCGGAACACCCGCTACAGCCAACGCGCCAAGCTGCCGCAGCGGTGCCGCTACCTGGACAGATGCAGCAGGCTGCCTCTGGCTCTTCGGTGGTCGCGGGCGTGGTGCCGGTGGCACCGCCATCGGCAACCTCAGCGACCTCTGGCGCTACGATCCGCTGACGAATCAATGGACCTGGATGAAGGGCGCGAATGTCATCGACAGCACCGCCAACTATGGTCCCCAAGGCACGCCTGGCGCACGCAGCGCCGCCACAGCCTGGACTGACACGCAGGGCAACTTCTGGCTCTTCGGCGGCACAGGCCTCGCTGCGACGACCACCAGCGGCAACTTGAGCGATCTCTGGAAGTATGACCCCGGAATGAACCAATGGACCTGGGTGAGTGGCGCGAGCACCACCAATGCCGCCGGCATCTATGGTACACTCGGCGGCGTCGCCGCAACGAACCGTCCAGGAGCCAGAAACGGAGCCACCGCCTGGACGGATGCCACAGGAGCGCTGTGGCTCTTCGGTGGCACCGGAACCGGACTGCTCAGCGACGTATGGCGCTATCTCCCGGCCACCAACACCTGGACCTGGATGAAGGGGCCAAGCACAGTCAGCAGTGCTGCAAGCCACGGCACGCTCGGCCTTGCAGATGCCGCCAACACGCCCTCGGCACGCCGCCTCGCCATGCCGTTCACGGATGCCCGTGGCGACCTGTGGCTCTTCGGTGGAGCCAATGGTTCAAACAACTTCAGCGACCTCTGGAAGCTCGATCTGCCACCAGCACCCATGGTTCGCACCTTGAGCGCTGACGTAGCGGTGGATGTCACCTTGCGTGCGATCATCCACCCCAACGATCTAGCCTCCACCGCCCACTTCCGCTATTCAACCAATCGCGATCTCTCCGCAGCCATCGACACTCCAATTGAACCCGCAAGCGGCAGCTTCAGCGCCGTCCTTACCGGGCTTCAACCAAGCACCACCTATTACTTCCAAGCAGTCGCCAAAAACGCTTTTGGCCAGGGTGTCGGCGCGCTGCAAAGCTTCACCACACCAGGCCTGCCTACTGTCCCTGAGGCCAGCTTTGTCAGCGCCAGCAGCACGACTGATGAGTCCGCCGGAACGGTCAGCATCAAGGTGCAACTAAACGCCGCCAACTATGCGGCATTCCAGTCACCCTCGGCGGCTCGGCCACGGCGGGAAGCACAGCGGACTACACCGCGCCTGTTTCACCCTTGAGTTTTGTCGCCGGACAGACCGCAGCCATCTTATCCATCGACATCCGCGATGACGTGACCAACGAGGCCAATGAGACCCTGGTTATCACTCTGGGCACCCCCACCGGTGGTGTCACGCTCGGCAGCGTCAGTGAGTTGACACTGACCATTACTGACAACGATCAAGCCCCGCACATCGTGACCAGTCCTCAGTCGCAGATCGCCGCGCTCGGATCGAACACCACAC
>JBEBGU010000434.1:0-4456 GCA_040081325.1 Prosthecobacter sp. | reverse complement strand
GTGTAGTAGATCTCATCCGCACTCTTTGTGCCCGTAACGATGATGCGACTCTTCCCTGCCAGTGGTTGGAGGAAGCCTGCGCTCGATGAACCTCCGTCAATGAAGATCAACTCACGTTTGATTGGCTGACACCACGCGGCGAGCTGCTGTGCTGAAACATCCGGCCCGCGCAGATTGAACTTCACCTCGCGGTTATCAAACGTCCCATGCCCGATCAGGACGAGCCACATCTGGCCGGTGGTCTTCGTGGCTGCCTTTTTCAAAGCTGCCTCCAGAGTTTCTGCGTCGTGTTCATCTTTGCCGATGACCGAGACTGTGACGCCCGACTTCTCACAAGCGGCTTTCCAAGTCGTCACCTGCTTCTCAAATCGCTCGGCATACTCATCCTCACCGGGTGCTCCCGTGACGACGAGGACTTCGACATCACGCTGAGCGGCTTGCACTACACTGGCAAACATGACCAGCATTCCAATAAGCAAACTGGCGAGTCGGGCGGCTTGGTCCCTCTCCCCGCCGAAGAGCTTGAAATCATGAGCGGCTTGATGCGGGGAGAGGCTAGGTGAGGGGAACATGGAATAGCGATTCGGTAAAGAGGTCTGCCCGTCACCCCAAACCTCTCCCCGGAAGGAGTTGTTTGAGATTTCGTCATGCACTGCCGGGGAGAGGGAGCCAGACATCACGCCATCCCTCCTTTTCGCCTGAGATACCACTCCGCGCCCAGCAGTCCGAGTACCACCACAAACACCCAGGCTTCATGCCAGAACGGTGTGGTGATGATCTCTTCCACAGGCACTCGAATGTCCTTCAAAATCTCCGGGAGGTTTAGCAAGTCGGCCAGGCTCAGCACGCGACCGCCCGACTCCTTCGCCACCCGCTCCGCCCATTCACGCCCCGGCTTCAGTGAAGCAAACTCCACCGTCAATGGATCATGCACCCAGCCTGTCGCCTTGGTTTCTACCTTGGCGATCTCTGCGTTCTCTGCGGCTAAAGTAACCGTCGTCACAGCACGATATGCTCCCGTCTCGCGCGAATAAAACTCTGCTTCAAACAACCCCGCTTCCTTTAAGCTCGGCTCGGCAAACAACTCACTCTTCTTCCCGCCGGGCCCTGTGACTTCGATCTTCACCACGGCATCGTCTTTGGCACGGAAGGACTCATCGCGCACGCGCACTTCCAGCTTCATCCGCTCGGCATCCGGCACTGCCGTGAACTGAATCTTGTCCGGCACATCCACCACGAGCCAGCGCATGAGTTGACGCCATGCTTTGTCGAGATCCTTGCGTGCATCTTCATCTCGCATCCCCCAGCGCCAGAGATCGCCGATCATCACCGAGGCCACGCGACCTTCACCGAAACGCTGCGCTGCGAGAGCGGGATACGTGGTCGCTTCTTCGCCCGCTTTGATCGTCGCCAGCACACTCGCTCCCGGCTTGATCGAGAAGGTCTGATTCACGGAAAAGAAGCCCGGCATCTCGGCGAGACGCTTATCATCTTCCTCACGACCTGCACGAACCCGCGTCCACGGCTCCAGCCAACCTTCGCGCGTGAGATCGAATCGCCCATTCTCGATGGCTGGCGACTGCGAAATACGATCAAGATACACTGGCAACATCCGCCCCACAGGCGTGTGATCATAGCCGCCTTGCTGATAGCTCTCCTGCCCGCCGAGCATGAGTAATGCGCCGCCGCGTTCGCTAACGAAACGCTCCATGAGATTCATCTGCTCCTGCGTGAAGAATGCCGCCTCGATGTCATCCAGAATGATCGCTCGATACTCCCCCATCAGCTCTTCCGCCGTCTTTGGAAAGCCTGCGCTGAGTTCCTTCGCGTCCTTCGTGCCAAGCCTCGTGAGCACCGGCTGATCGTAGCGCTGCGCCACTCCTTGTTCGCCAAAACCACGGAACAGAGGATTGCTCGTTTCACCTGTGCGCCCACGCCATTCAAACTTCGGTTCCCGCTTGGCGATGCGGATCAGCGAGGAGATTTGCACTTCCGTATCGCCCGCGAGTGCGCGCCGCATGAACTTGTATTCCCAATTCGGCCTGCCCGAGACATAAAGCACCCGATACGGCCCCGCTCCGCGATCCACAGCGATATGGCGTTCGTTATTTGCGAGCGTGGCTTCTTTGGAAACAGCCTTCCACTCATCCTTCTCGATCTGCTTCAGCAGCGTCGCATCCAGTGTCACCAATCGGAAGAACGAGATGCCCGGCTTCACCGCAGGCACCTTCAGTCGCAGCGTCTGCGCCTCGCCATCCTTCGCGAGTTTGAGCTTCTCCGTGACAACCACCTTCCCCGCCTCATCAAGCACGACCGCCGCCACTTCTTTGCCAACAAAGCCCGTTCCTGCGATGCGCGCGGTGATTGTCACGGGCGTGTCTTCAAACGAAGTCTGCGTGACCGAATGCTCCACGATGCGCAGATCCGGCGCGGGTTCGTCTTTGCCAACGAGCACGGGAAACACAGGCACACTGCTCATCTTTGTTCCCGTCGGATCAGACTTATCCGTCGGATTGCCATCCGTGATCAGCACCACCGCCGCCGTGCGATTTCCAGCACCACCTCCGCGCAGTGTCTTCAGTGCACGCTCCTGCTCCGACTTCGTGCCGCTGAAGTCCAGCTTCGTGAAGTCAGGCACGTTTTGCAGACGCTCGTCCACGATCTGGGTCTTCACGCGGAACATGCGTCCGAGTTCATCCAGCCAAGATGGAGAAGATTTGGCATCCTTGCCGAGAGCTTCGCGCATGTATTCGCCACGCGTGGTGCCGCCGGCGGTTTCAGCTCTCTGCAATGACGCGCTGTTGTCCGCGACGATCACGATTTCGTTCTCGCCCGTCTTCGGCTGCTGGCGCGACCACACCGGGTCCGTCAGGCAGAAGACCAGCAGTCCCCACGCGCCCAGCTTGCAAGCCATCGCCGTCCATTTCGTGACACCTCGCAGTGGCGATTTCCGGTATCCCCATAACAAGACCAGCACCGCCACCGCGAGGATCGCAGCGACGAGCCAGAGGCGCTCAGGATGTTGGAGGGTGAGGGTCATGAACGATCAATTCCCATTCCCGAGCTCCTGATAGTATCGTTTCACCAACTCGCGGAAAGCTGGCGGCACGGGGTCACGATCCACGGGGACCATGGGGTTCTTCGTGTCAAGTTTGGCGAGTTCCTCCGCCACGCGATCACGAAGCTCGACGAGAGGATTCAAGATGCGCATCTGCAAATGATCGACCTGTGGTGCAGCATCATTTCGCTCGTGATCGATGCGCATCGCGCGGGCGTTGTCGAGCACCTTGGCGGCTTCGTTGCGGAGTTCGGGCTGGTTCAAAAGCTCCTCCACATTGCGCAGGCGATCTGTCCAGCGGTCATAGCCTTCGCCGGTGAAGGGTCGGTCATTCGCGACTTCCGCGCCTTGGTCGAAGAAGAAGGCTCCGCCTTCATCGCCTCCGCCGCCACCAGCCGTGTTGCGTTCTGCGCCACCGGGTTGTTGGGGCAAGCCACCTTGAGCCAAGGACGACGAGGACTCTGAGGACGGCTCATTCGAGGTGCCCTGTCCTTGCTGTCCTTTTTGTCCCTTCTGTCCTTCTCCAGGCTGTTGCCCCTGCCCCTGAGCCATCTGGCCAGGTGACTCACTCGGTTGCGTACCTTCTTCAGGCTTCTGACCTTCTTGACCCTTTTGACCGCCTTGACCTTGCTGACCAGAATCGGCCTTCGCCTGTTGCTGCCCTGGTTCTTTCCCTTGGCCTGGAGCTTGTCTAGGCTGTTCGCCGCCTTTGGATTGTCCGGGTTCTTTGCCTGCCATCTGCGGAGCGCGAGTGTCCTCACTCGCAGGCGCACCTTCTCCAGGTTGCTTCCCAGCCATCTCAGAAGGTTTGTCCCCAGGCTGTCCAGCGCCAGGATTCGGCTCTCCAGGCTTTGACTCTTCGGATGGCTTGCGGGTGGGGACACCCGCGCTCCGCGTCCCCGCGTCTGGCTTGTCTTGACCCTGTTGACCTTCTTGACCGGCTTCTTTGATGAGCTTGTCCAATTCCGTGCGCGCCATCCGCAGTGCTTCTGTCTCGCTGCCGAGCACACTTTCTGCCGCCTTCTCCACACCTTGCTGGAGCTGATCCACGAGCGTGTTGGCTTTGCGTTCGGCGTCTTGGGCTTCGGCACGTTGGCCATAGCGGGACTGCATCCGTGCTTCGTCGAGATGCTCTTCGAGCCCGCCGGTCTTGGCTTCACGCACAGCTTCGTAGAGGCGACGATGCAGCAGCGGGTTGTTGCCCTCGGCTTGCTCACTCACGCGTTTCATGTCTTCGAGCAGCTTCGCTACTTTGTCCTGCTGCTCCTGGATCTGGCGTGATGCATCACCGCCCTTGAGCATTTTGTCGAGATCAGCGCTAGTATCGGCGCTGGGCTCGCCGGTTTTTTGGTTCTCCAACGACTCGGCGATCTGTTTCTGCTTCTCAGCCACTTCACG
>JBEBGU010000433.1:0-4456 GCA_040081325.1 Prosthecobacter sp. | reverse complement strand
AGAAATCCCAGGACTGGTTGCCCGAGCCGGAAAACTTGAACTAGAAACGCCACGACTCGTTAGCTCCGCCGGATTTCTTGCCAAAGAAATGCCAGGACCAGTCGCCTGAGTCAGAAAACTTGAACAAGAAATCCCAGGACTAGTCAGCTCCGCCGGATTTCCGGGGATAGAAATCCCGCCTCTGCCCAGGGAAGCCGCCATTCTTGGGAGCCCGCCCCCGTCCCTGAGTCCCGCCTGAGCCAGCCGCTGCCGCCTGCCCGCCTGACAGGACGAAGAGCGCTGAAGATAGGTCCGGGCAGCTTTCATGCCACCAGCATCCCATACCCAGTTAGGCCAGGCAATGGCACTATAGTGGCACTTCTTCCTTCACCACAAACTCGGCCATCAGATCAAACTCATGCAGCTCCAGGCCAAAGCAGGCCGCCAGCCGCGCGATGATGTCCACCGTCGGGAATTTAAGCGCCCGCAGGATCGCCGAAATCATCGCCCGCGAAACCTGGGAGCACTCCGCCAGTTCCGCAATGGACCAGCCGAACCACTGCATCAGATCCCGCAGCGTCAGCGCCTCACCCGCGCAGATCTGGCAGCGGCCCTTCTCCTGGCAGCGCGCGAAGATCTGAGCCGGCGTCAAATCAAACACGGGTTGCCGCCGCTTCCGTTTGGGCAAAACCACTGCCGCCCGGTCATCGCACCGGGTTTTGGCAGACTGCTTAGCACGCATAAACTCGTGGTTAGGAAGAAGGACCAATGACTCACTACGCTTCTACCGTTTTTCCTCTCCATCGTTACAAACAAACTGAGATTTCCGGTGAAAAACTTTGTTGGACTGCCCCCGGATGCTGAAAGGGAAAGCGGCCCGCGTGGCCAGCCGCCTAGCTAAGGGGTATGCCCTTTGATCTGTAGCAACAGCAAAAGCACCTTCAAGAAGCAGGTCCGCAATCTGGTATCTGAGCATTGAATACGATCATTCGAGCGTTAGTCTGCCCAAATGAAACTCGATGCCAGAGCGACCAAGAAAACCCGAAAAGCGGAGGGTGCTCACTACACTCCCGCTGGGTTGGCCGAGTTCGTTGCCACACACCTCGCCTCGATTTGCGATGTAAAGGAACCTGCTGTCCTTGATCCGGCTGTTGGGGATGGTGAACTGCTGGTGGCCTTTGGCAGGGCCTGGGGCAGAAAGTGCCTCCTAAACGGTTTCGACCTCGATGAAGTGGCCGTTGCCAATGCTGAAGCTCGGCTTCGGGAAGAACTGCCTCAACTAGCAGGAGAGGTAAAGCGGCAGGATTTTTTGGACTTTGCCCTGGAGCATCGTGACGACTCGCTGTTTTCGACGCCAGCCTCCTTTGACGTAGTGATCGCCAATCCGCCTTATGTGCGAACCCAAGTCATGGGCGCGGAGCGCTCACAACGTCTGGCTCAGCAGTTTGATCTGAGTGGACGCGTGGATTTGAGTTTTGCGTTCATTGAGGGCATCGCAGACGTGCTCAAAGAAGGCGGCGTGGCGGGCATCATCGTCTCCAACCGATTCATGACCACCAAGGCGGGATCGCAGGTGCGGGAGCGTATTCTTTCGCGCTTCGAAGTGCTACATGTATGGGACTTCGGCGATACAAAGCTATTTGAAGCCGCTGTGCTTCCTGCGGTGTTGCTGGTTCGGAAACGCCGCAGCATTCCTGCATCGAATCCTCGCTTCACCTCCATTTACTCCACCAACGAGCCGCCTGTGCATCGGGCATCCACGGTCTATGAGGCGCTCTCGAACGGCAGCGGCTCGGTGAGCGTCTCTGGCACAACTTTTCTCGTTCAGCACGGGCTCTTGAATCACGGCACCGCCATCAATGGCACTTGGCGCATCGCGACTGAGCGTGGCGATGCTTGGCTGGATACTGTGTTAGCGAATACCTACTGCACTTTTGGTGAGATCGGGAAGATTCGCGTTGGTGTTAAGACCACGGCGGACAAAGTTTTTGTTCGGAAAGACTGGGACGCCCTGCCCGAGGACATGAGGCCCGAATTGCTGCGCCCTTTGATCACGCATCACGTGGGCAGGCGGTTCAAATCATTGCCTGCCGACCGTCAGATTCTCTACACACACGAAGACCGCGCAGGAAAGAAAGCGGTCATTGACCTCGCCAATCATCCACACAGCCGTCGCTATCTGGAAAGCCATCGTGCCACACTTGAAGCTAGGACTTATGTCATCGAGTCAGGCCGCCAGTGGTATGAGATCTGGGTGCCGCAGCTTCCTGCACTGTGGCCCGTTCCGAAGTTAGTGTTCCCCGACATCTCTGAGCGTCCGACATTCTGGATGAGCCTCGACGGTGAGATCATCAATGGCGATTGCTACTGGCTCGCAGCCAAGGATCGAACAGACAGCGACTTGCTTTGGCTAGCCCTTGCGGTGGCCAACTCGCGCTTCATCGAGGCCTTCTACGATCACGCTTTCAACAACAAACTCTATGCGGGCCGTCGTCGCTTCATGACGCAGTACGTGGAGAAGTTTCCACTGCCCTCGCCAGAGCTGCCAGCCTCACAAGAGATTGTCGCGCTGGCTCGCCGAATCTATGAGCTGACACCTAGTTTGGAGGCTAATGCACTCGCTGAAAAGATCGACGCTTTGGTTGAATCAGCTTTTGGGCTTACCGAAGAAGCCACGCGGTAGCGGGATCTGAATCTTCTTGTTCAAGACCCTGCCCTCGAAGCGCGGGAACCGCGCGAAGAAGTCCTCGCCCGTGGTTAGGACTAGTCGGGTGAGCTTCACATGATGGCCATCCGTTTCACCGCCAAAGATCGCATAGCGGACATCGCAGTGACGCACTGCTCCTTCGGGGAAACCGTCGATATCTAGCGGCTCGGCACTCACAGGCTCGACCAGTCCGAGGTCAATCGTTGGCGAAGTCTGGAGTTTCACCTCCAGTAATTGATTCTTCACATCGGGAAACTGGCCGTCATCCGCGTAGCTCTGATAACCAAGAGCCTTGCAAACAAGACGATGTAGTTCTGCACCGCGATTGCGCTCCTGATCATGCCCAGCATTTGGAAATGAGGTGCCGACGAGATCACTCAGGCGACCAAAAACATGCTGGATCGTCTGTACGGAACCACGTTCAGGATTATCGGTAGGTTTCCCAGTTGGTTTGTTACCACTTGAATCGATTATTGGCGCGAGGTGTTCCGTGTCGGCTTTTGAAATGAGTTCCAAAGCTTGTTCGCTAGGAATGAATCTGGCCTGATACTTTTGGGTGAGCGTGCCAGTTGTGTCGAGTTTTGCCAGCATGGCACCTGTGACCACCTTTACCTTGCTCACGCAGCCGTCACTTCCTACAGCGATGAGCACATAGCGGCGGCGGGGCTTTAACTCCTCGTTCCAAATTTGGAGATTGTCTGATGCCTGTACATAGGTGTCGAAGTTCTGACCAGGAAAGCGCGCGTGAGGCTTGCACTTGCGAAAGGATTTCGGAACCGGATAGCCGAGCACTTTGCACACCTCGCCCTTCACCACCTTTGACCGCGTGCGGAGCGCCATTCCTGAGGTCGAAAATCCACGAAGACCGACATCGAGAATCTTCTCCAATTCCTTGGTTGGGATGAATAGATGCGAGTCCTTCGTCAGCGGATCGAAGAGGCTGAACCCACTAGCGCGGATTGCCTCAATATAATGAGGGGAAGCTGAGCCAAGAGCGCTCATTTCACCCCATCCTTGGTGAGCAGTTGGGGTACTGTGACGCTCATCGCATTCGCGAACAGCTCAAGCGTCGCCAGAGTCACGTTGCGTTCACATCGTTCGACTTGGCCGACATAGGTTCGGTGGACGCCACACTCGATAGCAAAGTTGTCCTGCGAGATGTCAACGCGAGCGCGATACCGACGGACGTTGTCAGCCAAGACTTGGCGGAGTTTAGATTTTGCCATATCCATCACTTGGCCGGATGATGACCATGAGGCGACCGACTCTAAGTAGCATTTTAAGCGACTAAAGATGACTCGGATTGCCCTCGGCATCAGCGACGCGGGCCTGGCGCATTTCCAGGCGGCCTATCCCGCGAAGGGCGAGGGCAGCACGATCACCAAAGAAGAACTGTTTTACTCCTTCTACGGCCTGCTGCACTCCCCCGACTACCGCAGCCGCTGCGCCGACAACCTCGGCAAGGAACTCCCGCGCATCCCCGCCGTGAAGCGCTTCGCCGACTTTATGGCCTTCTCCAAAGCCGACCGCGACCTCGTCCACTGGCACAGCAACGACGAAACCGTGCCGTGTCATGAGGGCGTGACCCTTGAAGGGCGTGCGGGCCTGCTAGCCCACAGCAGGTGGATGCCCATCGCTCTTGCCTTTGTTGCGGCAGCACGCCAGACTCGTGACGCATGTTCTGGCGCTTCCTTACCGCGATCATTGTCGTCTTTTGGGCGGTGATGACGGGGCTTATCATTCGAGATATTTATTTCCCTGATCACTCGC
>JBEBGU010000432.1:0-4462 GCA_040081325.1 Prosthecobacter sp. | reverse complement strand
CATCAAGCTGGCTCTGCCCTTCCCCGACTTCGCCAAAATCCCGCCCGCCATGCTGCTGGAGATCTTCGGCTATGCCATGATGCTCTCCCTCATTGATGTGATCGAGCAGGTCACCAGCAACTCCGCCATCGAAAAACTCGATCCGCTCGGACGCCCGGCAAACACCAACAACAGCCTGCTCGCCATCTGGATCGCCAACATGGGCAGCAGCTTCTTTGGCGGCATGACCAATCTCGACGGCCTCGCCAAAAGCGCCACGAATGCCCTCGCCGGTGCCGTCACGAAGCTGTCGAACCTCTTCACCGGCCTCGTCCTGCTCGTCTTTCTGCTCGATCCGCATCTGCTGGAGCACCTGCCGTATTTCTCGCTGGCTGTGCTCATGATCTTCACCGGGTGGAAGATGATCGCCGGCCTCGTGCATGTGGCTTCTCACGGCAGCTACGCGCTGCTGCTGGCGTTGTTCTGCGGTATCCTCACCTACACCGAGGGCATTTTTGAAGGGCTGCTCGTCGTGCTCGTGCTGCACCTGTTCATCAATTTTGTCATCTTCAGGCACGAGCACATCCCGATGATCGAGATCCTGAAAAAGCTCATCAATAAGTTCAGCGAGCAGATCGACCCGCGCAGCACGGACACCATGCTCGTTCACAAGGATCATGCCGTCGGCGGCATCCGCTACAGCACCATCAACCGCAATCCTGCGGACAAGAAACTGCTCACGGACTTCATCAACGACTGGGCCTTCGGCGTCAATCAGCACAGCCTGCCAGCCGTCGTCGGCTGCTACGACTACCAGGGCCTGCTCTGGGGCACCTTCGCCAAAGAGCTGCGTGAGGGACACAACAAGATCAAAGGCTACTTCGAGCACCTCTTTGAGCTGGAGGACGTGCATGTCGAGTTCAAGAACGGCGAGGTCCGCCAGTACAAGGACATCTTCATCCAGTCCGGCAAATACGTCTTCACCTTCAAGCGCAAAAAGGAGCTCATCAGCGTGCCCGCCCGCTACTCCTTCGTCTGCAAAAAGGAACGCAATGGCTGGTTCATCCTTGAGCACCACTCCTCCGAGTTCCCCGCCTGATTTCAACAACACTCAATTCACAAACAAACCAAACCAAGCCCATGATCCCCGCCGCCATCATCCTCGTCGTTCTCATTCTGCTGAGCGCCACCATCATCAAGCAAGGCTCCGTCGGAGTCGTCACCCGCTTCGGCAAATACCAGCGACTCATGCTGCCGGGCCTCAACTTCAAAATCCCGCTGTTTGAAGGCGTCTTCCGCAAAGTCTCCGTGCAGAACCAGTCCATCGAACTCGAGTTCGAGGCCATCTCGCTCGACCAGGCCAACGTGAACTTCAAATCACTCATCGTCTTCGCCGCGCAGGACGCCGGTGAGGAGACCATCAAGAAGATCGCCTTTCGATTCATCGACGACAAGAGCTTCATGCAGACCCTCGTCCGTAGCGTCGAAAGCTCCATCCGCGCCTTCGTCGCCAACAAAAAGCAGACCGAGATCCTCGTCCTGCGCGCTGAAATCATCGGCGCCGTCACCGATCATCTCGAAGAATCGCTCAACAGTTGGGGCTTCCACCTCCTCGGCCTCCAGATCAACGACATCTCCTTCGACGAAGCCATCATGCGCTCCATGTCACAGGTCGTTTCCAGCAACAACATGAAGCTGGCCGCCGAAAACGAGGCCCAGGCCCAATATCTCATCAAAACCCGCGCCGCCGAGGCTGAAGCCCGCGCCATCCGAGTCAAAGCCGAAGCCGAGAAAGAAGCCTCCGAACTCAAAGGTGCCGGTAACGCCCGCTTCCGCGAACAAGTCGCCGAAGGTCTCGCCAATGCCGGAAAAACTCTCCAAGCTGGCGACGTGCCTCCAGGCTTCATGCTCTTCACCATGTGGCTCGACGGCATGAAATACATCTCCGAGCACGGCAAAGGCAACGTCATGTTCTTCGACGGCTCCAACGAAGGCATGGAGCGCACCATCAAGCAGATGCAGGCGCTCAAGACGCTCGATAAACGTTCGCTCGAAGCGGCTGGCCATTGATCGAGATGATTGCCTTGAGTCCGAGATGTTCGGGCTCATAGTGCCGTCAGATGCAGGCACTAGCGGAAATATTAATGCGCGCCGAAAGGCGTGGAGAGATGAGATTCTTCCTCATCGGTGGACGATCCTTGGAAGCGCATGGGCTGGTGCGCTTTACCAAGGATGTCGATTTTCTGGTGGCGACGAATGACATCCCGATGATCAGCAGAATTCTAGCGCATGCAGGCTATGAAAAATCTGCTGAAACAGCGATCTTCTCACGTTGGAAGCATCCGTCCATGACGGCCGATGATGTCGATGTCATGTATGTAAGGCCGGAGACTTTTGAGAAGCTGATGGAAGGCAGCAAGATGTTCGATCTCGGTCATGTAAGCCTGCGAGTGCCGAGTGTCCCGAGCCTCATTGCCCTGAAGTTGCATGCCATTAAGAGCAACGATGAGCGTCTAGAAAAGGATGGTCGCGATGTGGCGGAGCTTCTGAAACTGAATCCCGGCGTGATTGACAAAGCGGGTCTGGAAGCGCTCTTTGCCAAGTATGGTTGCTCGCACTTGTTCCCTCAATACAGCCATCTCGTCATCCCATGACACCTGCTTATCTCGAACTCGATCTCCCGGAAGTCACCGAATGGCTTCCTGAAAACGACCGCCACACTGCGGAGGAGAACGATGCCTGGATCGAGCGTGAGCAGGCGATGCGATGGAAGCCCGGTGAGGATCGCGGATCACCACTGCCTGTTGGTGAAATGTTCTCGCTCGACTGAGCCACTACATCCCTCCGCTTCAGCGGGAAAAAGAGCCTGCTTAGGCGATGGAGTGATGAGAATCAGGCTGGCATGATGCGTACCCATTCGCCCCAACCTGATGAACAAGTTTTTCACGATCCTCCTCGCTGCTGTCACCATGCTATCCGGAGCCAAGGCTGCCGATCAACATGCCGACAACTACAACCTCTGGCTGAACTACGTCGGCGATCATCCGCTCTTCAATTCTCCCTGGGGTCTTCATCTCGAAATCCAAAACCGACGTGAAGACTGGGGAGATGAATGGCAGCAGCTCCTCATCCGGCCTGGCATCAACTACACCATCAGCCCTACCGTCACCGTGAGCGCGGGCTATGGCTATGTGAAGACCTATCCGTATGGGGAGCTGCCTGTCGCTCATGAGTTCGACGAGCACCGCGCGTGGGAGCAGGTGGTTTATAAGATGAACCTGTTTGGTCTTGAGTGGATGCATCGTGCGCGCCTGGAGCAGCGCTGGATCGAGGAGCAGAACAAAGTCGGGGACACGACGAACTGGCGTGGTGAAAACCGCTTCCGCTACATGTTGCGCACCAGCGTTCCTCTGACCGAGGACAAGAAAATTTACCTCGCGCTTTGGGATGAAGTCTTCCTGAACTTCGGCGGCAACATCTCGAAGAATCACTTCGATCAAAATCGCGCCTTCATCGGCATCGGCCGCAAGCTGACACCGACGACACGATTGGAAGTCGGCTTCATGGAGCAGACGATCCAGCGTCGTGGTGGCGACAAATGGGAGGCCAACCACACGGCCAGCGTTTGGCTGATGTCGAACTGGCCGTTTGGGAAGTGATCAGGCCTCTGGCTCGACCAAGCGCAGAGGTGCTTCTACGACGATACGCAGACCGTTCGACTGCACGGATTGAAGATCGAGAGTGCCGCCACATTCGCGGGCCCGCGCTCTCATGCCGATGAGGCCCAGGCTGGCTGGCGACTCTTGACGATCTGGAGAAAGCCCGCAGCCATTGTCGTGAATGGTGAGGCGGATGATGGCGACTTCGGCTTCGAGCTTGACCCGCACTTTGGTGGCCTGCGAGTGACGGGCGATGTTTGTCAGTGCCTCCTGTGCGATGCGGAAGAGGTGCGTCTCCGTCTCGTTTTGCAGTCGGCCTGCGAGGTAGGACTCATACTCGATCTTGATGCGAGTCCGCTGCTCAAATTTCTCTGTGATCCAACGCAGACCAGCATCAAGGCCGAAGTCGTCGAGAATCACGGGGCGCAGCAGTTGTGAAAGCTCACGAACATTTGCGATGGCCTCATCAACAAGTTGAATGCAGTCGGCACGGCGAGCGGTCTGATCGTCTTGGCTCTTGGAAGTCAGATTGGCGCGCACGGCTGCGAGCGATTGGCCGAGTTCGTCGTGCAGCTCATGGGAGAAGCGGCGTGCCGTTTTCTCCTGGGTTTGCAGCATGTGCCAGGAGACGCGGTTCAGCTCGTCGGACTGCCAGCGGATGCGCTTGAGGCTTTTGCGCGTGAATCCGACTGTCAGCAGCGCACAAATGGCCGCGAGGATGAAACTGGCGCCGAGCAGCAAAGCCGCCCCCAGCATGGCCCCCCACGCAACCCCACGCAGGTTCATTTGGGCGTATATCCCTGCTTGCCGGTGAACAGGCAGTT
>JBEBGU010000431.1:0-4474 GCA_040081325.1 Prosthecobacter sp. | reverse complement strand
CTGCTCTGGCGGCAACAACCCAATGGGGAGGTGAAGTCCACCATGCTCCTCGGCGGCGATCACTCGCCCACGATCAAGATGCAAGCACAGACCCGATGGACAAACTGGCTGCTCATGGGAGGGAGTCTGAGCATGATGGTCCTATGGTGGACCCGAGGCAGGCTAAAGACTGCCTCACACAAATCTGCGGTAGGCTGAGTCCGTTTCCGTCATCCTGGGGTCAATCATCTGCATGGGTTTATGCTTTGCCTGATACCGCGCCTGTGATTTAAAAGAGATCAACCCACATGACCGACTCCCACCCCTCAACTTCACGCACCGCATGGATGATCGTGGCGCTACTCTTTCCTGTGGCCCTGCTGAACTACTTGGACAGGCAGATGATCGCTTCAATGAAGGTCTCGGTGATGGCTGACCTCGATGTCGGCAGCGAAGCAAATTGGGGCTACATGATGGGATGGTTTAAATGGGTGTATGCCGTCTTTAGCCTATTTGGTGGTTACATCGCTGATCGCTTCAGTCGAAAGTACACCATCGTTTGCAGCCTGCTGGTCTGGTCACTCATCACTTATCTGACAGGGCATGTGAGTGACTACCGCGAGCTACTCTGGGCACGCACAGCCATGGGCATCAGCGAGGCTTTCTACATACCCGCAGCGCTCGCCTTGATCGCAGATTTCCATACAGGCGGCACACGCTCGCGCGCTGTCGGCGTGCATCAGACGGGCATCTACTGCGGTGTCATGCTCGGTGGCTTCGCGGGCTATGTAAATGAGTGGCCAGACTTCGGCTGGCGCGGCGCTTTCGACTACACGGGGATCGTCGGCGTGTTGTATGCGCTGCCGCTGTTATTTTTGCTCAAAGACGCACCTCGATCAGCCACATCAGCCCCACTATTAAAGCCATCCGTGAGCACAGCCGCTCGTGAGCTACTGACGAACCGCTCCTTCATTTTGCTCGTGCTTTACTTCACCCTGCCAGCCCTTGCCGCTTGGGTTGTTCGGGATTGGATGCCGGCCATTTTGCAAAAGGAGTTTAACATTAGCCAGGGCAAGGCGGGCGTCTCAGCAGCGCTTTATTGGCAGGCAGCGGCTCTTGTCTCCGCGATGCTCGGTGGCTGGCTCGCTGATCGTTGGATGCGCAAGACCCAGCGTGGTCGCATTCACGTCAGCGCCATCGGCATGGCTCTCATTGTCCCGGCCCTGTTCGGCGTCGGCAATGCACCCGCCATGCATTCCTTTGGCCTCGCCATTGCCTCGCTCATTCTCTTTGGCATCGGCTGGGGATTTTTCGATGGCAATAACATGCCAATCCTTTCGCAAATTACTCGACCGCATCTCCGCGCCACGGGTTATGGCATCATGAATTTCGTCAGCATGAGCTGCGGCGGCATAGCCGACTGGGGCTTCGGCGTGCTCAATGACCGCAAGGTGCCGCTGAATGTCATCTTCAGTGTATTCGCCAGCCTTTGCCTACTTTCAGTCCTGCTGGTGCTCATGATCCGCCCGCAGGAAAGCGCCCGTGAGGACTCATGATTTAGACAGTCACACCCCGGCTTGACTCCCCCATGAGGCTGGCTTTGGATGCGGACCGTTTTTTATCTCATGGAACTGACCGCCATCGTCGAATCTCTGCTCTTTGCCACCCAGGAACCACTGCCCCTGACGCAGATGGTCACGGCAGTGAAAGAAACGGCCAGGGACATCAAAGATACTGCGGAAGAAGGCATCACAGCTCCCGAGTGGGTCACTGAGCTGTTGACCATCGATGAACTCAATGTGCGTGGTGCCATCGACACCCTCGTAGCGCACTATGAAGCGGATGGCCGAGCCTTCACCATCGTGGAGCGTCCGCATGGCTGGCGGCTCTGTGCCAAAGCGGAGTACTCCGAGTGGTGTCGCGCTCTGTTCCCTGGAAAAAAAATCCAAAGGCTCAGTCAGCCCGCTTTAGAGACACTGGCCATCATCGCCTATCGCCAGCCTATCACGCGCGCTGGGATCGAGGCTGTGCGCGGCGTCAGTGTGGACTCCATGGTCCAGCAGCTCGTGGATCGTAGCCTGATTAAAATCGAGGGTCGCGCCGATCTGCCCGGCAAGCCCATTCTCTACGGCACCACTGACGCCTTCCTGGAGCACTTCGCCGTGCGCACGCTGGATGAGCTACCGAACGCCACCGAACTGCGCCGAGTCAAACTGCCGACTCCTGATTCCGAACAGCCCGGCTCCGCCAACACTGAGACGCAGCTTTCGCTCGAACCTGTTTCTCTGCCGACACCTGCATCAGCCGAGTAATATCAGTCACACTCTGTCATGTCACTGGATCAAACACGCGCCCAGATCGACGCCATCGACCAGCAGCTTATCCGCCTGCTCAATGAGCGCGCCGACTGCGTGCAGCAGATCGGTGAAATCAAGAAAAAGGATGGACTCGACATTTATGTCCCCGGTCGGGAAGAGGCACTGCTGAGGAAGCTCTGTCAGCTCAATGCAGCGCAGAATGGCAAGCTCACGGAGAAGGCAATCCGCGCCATCTTTCGTGAGATCATGAGCGCAGCACTAGCTCTGGAGAATAGCCTGAAAATCGCCTATCTCGGCCCAGCCGGATCATGGACGCATCAGGTGGCCGTGCATAAATTTGGCAACAGTGTGGAGTATGTGGCCGAGTGCAGCACTGAGGGCGTCTTTGCGCGCGTAGCCTCACGTCAGATCGACTACGGCGTGTTACCCATCGAGCATTCAGCCGAGGGGGCCGTGCATCACACGCTCGATCACCTCGTTGACTCGCCTTTGCAGATCTATGCAGAAATTTTGTGGAAGCTGGAGACCGTCGTCATGGCACAAGATTCCGAATCAGTGCCCACCACGATCTGCGGTCACCCGCAGATGCTCGCGCCCTGCCGCGCCTGGATCAATCAGCGATTCCCTGGGGCCAAACTCGTCGAAAGCGCCTCCTCAAGTCTCGCCGCGACACACGCGGAAACCGAGGTTGGCACAGCAGCGGTCGGCACGCCACTGAGCGCGGAGTTGCACGGACTGCGTGTGCTCGCCACCTCCCCACGGGAGTATGCTTCACGCGCCCGCTTCATCATTCTCGGCCACCGCAGTGGCGCTCCGAGCGGGAATGACAACGCCATGCTCATGGTCCATGCGCGTGATCGAGTGGGTGCTCTTTTGGAGGTACTCCAAGTCTTCGCCGCACGGAACGTGAACGTGCGACAGATTGAAAATCGCCCTGTTCCTGGTGATGCGACTGGCACGCAGGCACGCTTCTTTTTAGAAATCAGCGGTCATCATGAGGACGCTCTTTTGCAAGCCACCATTCAGGAGCTGACAGACCTCGGAGCTAGTGTGAAAACACTCGGCAGCTACCCCGCGCCGAGCTGGATCGAGGAGCATTAACTACAGCTTCTTGAACAAACCCTGAAGCAGGTCACCGAGACCTTCACCACGGATCAAGTTCTTGAGGATTCGATCCAGCTTGGGCTTAACCTCGGGATCAGAGAGCGAGCCTTCTGACTCGATGTCGAAGGTCATACGCCCACGCTCATCCGACAGAGCTTTGATCACTCCTCGTGTCAGTGATTCACCCAACTTGGCTTTCGACACTCCTGCCTGAAGTCGCGCCTGAAGCCCTGCCCCACACGAAAGGCGAAAGTCCATTTGATGCTTGTCCTGCGCGCCATTGAACCACGAGTTCCTCTCGATCAGCACCTCATACTCAGGGAAAACGAAACGTGTGTCAGTGCGCAGACCAAAGAGGTTATTTCTAAAGACACCCTCAACAACGGCAGGCTCCAAAAGCGCGCCACCAATCGGCACTGGAGCTAGATCCACACCGTATTCCTGAAGCTTCTTCAACTCTTTCCCCGCAGCATCTCCGATCGTGATATGACCAGCCAGCACAGAACCCTGAGCCAGAGTCAATTTCAGTGTCGTCGTCGGCATCCAGGCACCCGTGGCGGCATCAATCGGCACCACATCACCCTCACCACTGAGTTTCAAATCAGCCAACTCAGCCGGGCGCTTCACGCCACCAATGCGCGCCTCACCACGAACCTTGATAACGGCACCGAGCGTGGAGTGCATCCGGTTGTGACGGGCCAGATCCGCCTTCTGAATATCGATGTTAGACAGAGTGAAATAAAAGTCACTCACTTGAATCAGGGTCTTCTTGTTGGTGATCGTCAACTGCCCCCGCTCCAAGGACGCGCTATTCACAGCAAAGGCATAACCTGATCCACGATCTGTCACCACAGGCTGTGTGGCCGCAGTAGGGGCATTGACGGGGATAGCACGCGGCACCTCATTTTCAGTAAACGGCTTGCGAAAAAGAGCCTCTAAGCTGCTACGTCCTTCAGCGTCCTGCACCTCGGTCACCACGGGTGAATCCATCTTTAATTGCTCGATAAAGATTCGCTTATTCAGCAAATCCTCCAGCTTCACAGCGAGCACGATCTCAGGGATCACGATGGGAG
>JBEBGU010000430.1:0-4484 GCA_040081325.1 Prosthecobacter sp. | reverse complement strand
TTGAACCGGTCATCGTCGGCGGCTCGGCCATCGAGTTCTACACCGATGGTGCCTACATGTCAGGTGACACAGACATCTGCTGGGCAGGCTGGCCGACACCTACCCAAGAGCAGCGAGAGGAGATTATGCGCCAGATTCCCAACATCAAATCTCACGGCGGCACCAAGAGCTGGAGCATCTGCGGCCTGTGGGTCGATCTGCTCGGAGATGTGGACTACAGGGCTGAGAAGGAGTTTTTTCGATTCTTCACGCCCTTTGGTGAGGTGATGCTGATTCCTGTAGAGGATGCGTTAGTTGGCCGTGTTTATGCCGCTAGGAAGTGGATCGGTTATGATGAAAAAGATGATGATTGCGCCAAGAAGTTGATGGCGGGTGTTCTTCTGGGAAGCGTTCCCATGGATTGGAATGAGGCACACCGCGTTGCAGCATCCCCCAAGTATAATTGTGTCAAGGAACTCGACGCAGTGCGAGCCGAGGTCGAAACCAAACTGGCTAAATCCAGTCTATGAGGTATCTCTAAACTCATGACGGCAACGAAACTCAAAACCAGCCCCGAACGCACGCTCACCTGGGAGCAGTGGCAGGCGGGGCGTGCGGAGAGGCGGCGAATTGGGAATCTAGTGGCTCCGGCGGTGATTCGACGGAAGAAGAGCGAAGGCGATGAATACCTCCGCGAGACCTACGGCGGCGAGCGCGGCCCGCCCTTCAATAAAGCCTTCGATCCTTCGGCAGACGGCAAGTAAGCGAGCAGCGGCTAGCCGAGTCCTTCGATCTTCCAGCCGTCGCGGTAGGCGCGCTTCACCAGAGCATTGGCTCCAGGGTGATTGCTGATCGGGCAGGTTTCGCGATCAAACTCAAGCCACTGACCAGGGAAGCGATCGGTGAGAGTCCCGACGAGAACCGTCTCGGTCAGTGGTCCACCGTGACTGAAGTCAGCACAGCTCTTTTTACCGGCGAGGATGGCATTCACCCAGTCGTGGTAATGGTCCTGCCCTTTGAGGCCTTTCGGATATTTCTCAGCAGGGAAAGTCTCCTCAGGCAGCACGAACGGACGCTGACCGTAAGGTTTAAAGATGCTGCCCTGCGTGCCGACCCAGAAGGTGCCTGAGGCTGGAAACTTGGTGAGTGCTTTCGGCATCTTCACTTTGCTCATGTCAGGCTCCACGCCGCCATCGTTCCAAGTGATACGCACGGTGTCCTCGGCGGTGTATTCACTGCCAGGAAACTCCAGCTCGACGACGCGCGAACTCCCCCAAAGCGGACCGCTGCTGCCGCCATGCGTGAGTCGGGCACGAGTGGGCGCGGTGAGCTTGAGGGCATCAAACGTCGTGTCGAAATGATGGCAGCCCATGTCGCCCATCTCACCACAGCCAAAGTCGAACCACGCGCGCCAGTTTTGCGGATGATAGGTGTTTTCGAGGAACGGCACCGAGTTGCGAACGCCACACCACAGATCCCAGTCGAGTCCGTCCGGCAGAGCGTCTGCCTTGGCTCGCAGTTCGGTGTTCTTCGGCCACCAATTGAGCGGCTTGTTTTCCCACATGATGACCTCTTTCACTTTCCCAATCGCGCCGCTGCGGATGATCTCCACCGTCATGCGTGCCTCGATGCTGGAGCGCCCTTGATTGCCGAGTTGAGTGACGACATCCGCCTTCTTCGCCTCTTCGGTGAGCACGCGGCACTCATGCAGCGTGGGGGCCATGGGCTTCTGGAGATACACATGCTTCTTCGCGCGCAAAGCTGTGACGCACGGCCCCGCGTGGCTGTGATCCGGCGTGCCGATGGTTATGGCATCAAACTTGTCCGAGTACTTCGAGAGCACTTCACGCCAGTCCTTGTGCTGGCTTGCATCAGGAAAGTCCTTCGCTGCCATCGCCAGATGCTTCGCATCGACATCGCAGATAGACACGATCTTCACTTTCGGGTGCGAGGCCACGCTACGCATCGTATTCCCGCCCATGCGCGCCACGCCGAGACTGGCGACCTGGAGCATGGAGTTCGGCGAGGCGCTGCGCAGGATGGCCGGAAAGCCAAAGCTAGCGGCAGCAGAAGTTTGGAGGAAATGGCGGCGATTCATGGTGGCTGTGAAGAACGGGCGGAGACAGCAGACCTTTCCCTTGATGCACTTTTCATTCGCGGATGCCCGATGCACCGCTATTCTCGCGGCCCTTATGCTCCAAGCTGGAATCGTCGGCCTCCCAAACGTAGGCAAATCAACTCTCTTCAATGCTGTCACCCGCACCCGCAAGGCGGAGGCAGCGAACTACCCATTCTGCACCATCGAGCCGAATCAAGGCGTCGTCATCGTGCCCGATGAGCGCCTCGCCGTGCTCTCGAAGCTCAGCGGCTCGCATAAACTCGTGCCAGCAGCCATCGAGTTCGTGGACATTGCCGGTCTGGTCAAAGGTGCCAGCCAGGGTGAAGGACTCGGCAACAAATTCCTCAGCCACATCCGTGAAGTGGATGCCATCGTGCATGTCGTGCGCTGTTTTGAAAATGGCGACATCACGCATGTCGAAGGAACGATTGATCCCGTGCGCGACATCGAAGTCATCAACACCGAGCTGATCCTCGCTGACATGGACAGCGTCTCGAAGCGCAAGAGCCGGACCGATAAAGACGCCAAGCGCGGCATCAAAGAAGCCATCGCCGAGCATTCACTCTGCGAGAAATTGCTCCCGCATCTCGATGCAATGAAGCCCGCCGTCACACTCGAGCTGAATGACGATGAAAGGAAGCTGCTCAAAAGCTTCTTCCTGCTCAGCGGCAAGCCTTGCATCTACGCCTGCAATGTCGGTGAAGACGAACTCGCTGCCGCATCCAAGGAGCCAGACAAACACCCCTTCGTTTCCAAAGTGCGCGAGTATGTGAAACATGCTCACGCCGCCAGCGCGTGCGTCGTCAGTGCCGCCATTGAGAGCGAACTCGGCGAACTGCCGGATGAAGATGCCAAGGCCTACCTTGCCGATCTCGGCGTGGAAGACAGCGGCGTGAATCTTCTGATCAAGAGCGTGTATTCACTGCTCGGTCTCCAGACCTATCTGACCACCGGTGAAAAAGAAACCCGTGCCTGGACCATCACCAAGGGCATGAAGGCTCCGCAGGCAGCGGGCGTCATTCATGGCGACTTCGAGCGCGGCTTCATCGCCGCCCAGATCGTCCACTTTGATGATCTCACGACTCTCGGCTCCGAAGCCAAGGCACGTGAAGCCGGCAAGCTCCGCATCGAAGGCAAGGAATACGTCATGCGCGACGGCGACGTCGTGGAGTGGCGCTTCAATGTGTGAGTTGCTTTGCAGCCGTAGATGTCACGAATGAGTGCCGTTATAGAAGCTCATGAAGTTTCTGATCTGGTTCTCATCACTCGCTGTCACCTGCGCCATCGCTGCGCCCGTGGACTTCGTTCGTGAGGTGAGGCCCATCTTTGAGAAGCACTGCTACTCATGCCACGGCGAGAAAAAGCAGAAGTCCGGTCTCCGCCTCGACATCAAATCCGAAGCCCTCAAAGGCGGCGACAAGCACGCGCCTGACATCATTGCCAAGCAAGCGAAGGAGAGCCCGCTCATCCATTTCATCACCACCGATGACGAGGACGAACTGATGCCTCCCAAAGGCAAAATCTCCTCCGCCGAGATCGCGACACTCACCGCCTGGATCAATGAAGGTGCCGTGTGGCCCGATGGCGTCGATCTCGCCAAACTAGAAGACCGCCGCGATCATTGGAGCTTCAAACCGCTCCCAAGGAACGGCGCTTTTCAACCGCCGAGGGTGCTTGAAAAGCGCCCCTCCTTGGACGCCTTCATCGAAGCGAAGCTCAAAGAAAACGGCCTCGCCATGTCTCCAGAAGCCGATCCCATTTCCTGGCTGCGCCGCGTGACTTTCGATCTCACCGGTCTGCCGCCCACGCCCGAGGAGGTCACTGCTTTCATGTCGGACCAGTCTGACTCGTCCGACAAGTCCGACCCGCATGCCGCTGTCGTCGAACGCCTCCTAGCCTCCCCCCGCTATGGCGAACGCTGGGCCCAGCACTGGCTCGATGTCGTGCGCTACGCCGACACACACGGCTTTGAGGTAAACACCGAGCGTCCGAATGCTTGGCCCTACCGCGACTACGTCATCCGCGCCTTCAACAGCGACACGCCCTATGACCGCTTCATCAAAGAGCAACTCGTTGGGGATGCGATGAGCCAGGATGCCGCCACCGGTTTCCTCGTCACCGCCTCCGTTCTGTTGCCCGGCCAAATCGGCAAAGATGACCAATCCAAGCGGCTCGCACGGCAGGATTCCATCGACGAGATCGTCGTGAACATCGGCCAGACCTTCCTCGGCCTCAGCATCGGCTGTGCGCGCTGCCACGATCACAAATTCGATCCTATCACGGCCAAAGACTACTACGCCATGCAGTCCTTCGTCGCCGGAGTCGAGTACGGCGACCGCGATCTGCACACACCGGAGGCCGAGTCCGCACGCACAGAAGCCAAACG
>JBEBGU010000429.1:0-4486 GCA_040081325.1 Prosthecobacter sp. | reverse complement strand
ATTCCTGACCGCGGAACCTGGTTGGAAGTTCAGTTCGATACGAATGATCTTCTTTACGTTTACCTCGATCGCCGTCGCCGTCGCCGTAAATTCCTGGCCACCACTCTGCTTCGCGTTATTGGTTATTCCAAGGACGAGGACATCCTCAAGCTGTTCTACAACATTGAGGACATGAAGCTCAAAGAAGGTCTGAGTGAAGAAGAGATCTCTTCCAAGCTTCTCTTTCGCGACATCCTCGACGGTGAGCTCATCGTCGCACGTGCATATGAGCCACTGACCGCCGGTGTAGTGCGTCAGCTCATCCAGCTCGGTCATAAGACCATCAAGGTTGTGACGGCATCCCAAGATGACCTCATTGTTACTTCTCTGCGTAAAGATCCTGCCAAGGATGAAGAAGAGGCCCTCAAAGAAATCTACCGTCGTCTCCGCCCAGGCGATCCTCCGACCGTTCCCAATGCCCGTGCATTGGTGAAGCGCCTCTTCTTTGATCCAAAACGTTATGACCTCACTCGCGTGGGTCGTTACAAGATCAATCAAAAGCTCACGCTCAAGACCGACAGTGACATGCGCATCCTAGATGCCAATGACGTCGTCACCGCCATGAGTTACCTGTTCAAGCTGCGTGCGGGTGAAGGTCTTCTTGATGATATCGATCACCTTGGCAGCCGTCGTGTGCGTGCCGTTGGCGAACTTCTCGCCAACCAGTGCCGTGTGGGTCTTGCCCGCACTGAGCGTCTTGTGAAGGAGCGCATGACCTTGTTCGACGTGAACATGGACACCATGACTCCAGCCAAGCTGGTGAATCCAAAGGCCTTGTCTGCCGTCGTTCGTGACTTCTTTGGTCGCAGCCAGCTCAGCCAGTTCATGGATCAGATCAATCCTCTGGCCGAATTGACTCACAAACGTCGTCTGTCCGCACTTGGACCTGGTGGTCTGAATCGTGACCGCGCTGGTTTCGAAGTTCGCGACGTTCATCCTTCCCATTTCGGTCGTATTTGTCCGATTGAAACTCCGGAAGGTCCGAACATCGGTCTGATCAATTCTCTGGGCACTTATGCCCGCATCAATGAATTCGGTTTCATCGAAACGCCTTACCGTCCCGTCAAGGATGGTGTCGCTACCGATAAAATCGAGTACCTCACGGCTGACCAAGAAGAGAACCACTACATCGCCCAGGCCAACAATCGTCTGGATGACAAAGGCCGCTTCACTGCTGAAAAAGTGACCGTGCGTTATCGCGGCGACTTCCTCGAAGTCGAACCCGAGAAGCCCACTCTCATGGACGTGTCGCCAAAGCAGCTCGTATCCATTGCTGCCAACTTGATTCCTTTCCTGGAACATGATGATGCTAACCGAGCCTTGATGGGTTCGAACATGCAACGTCAGGGTGTGCCGCTTCTGGAAGCCGAAGCCCCGCTCGTCGGGACTGGCATGGAAGGCAAAACCGCTCGTGACTCCCGCGCCGTCGTCGTCGCCGATGCTCCAGGCACCGTGGCCACCGCCACTGCCGATGTCATCATCGTCACCAAAGATGGCAATCTGCCAGTCACTGATAAAGTGTTCCTGGCTGATCCCCATAAGTCCGTCGTGACCGATCCTGAAAAGGGCACTTATGTGTACCTGCTCCGCAAGTTTGGTCGCTCCAACGCTGGCACATGCATCAACCAGCGTCCGCTGGTGAAGCGCGGTCAGAAGATCAAAAAGGGTGACGTGATTGCTGACGGTCCTTGTACCGATCAGGGTGAACTTGCCATCGGTAAGAACATGCTTGTCGCGTTCATGCCTTGGAATGGATACAACTTCGAAGATGCCATCGTCATCAGCCGTCGTGTTTCCAAAGAGGACATCTACACTTCCATCCACATCGAAGACTTTGATGTCATCGCTCGTGATACGAAACTTGGGCCTGAAGAAATCACCCGTGACATTCCGAATGTCGGTGATGAGGCACTCAAGAACCTCGATCAGGATGGTGTCGTCCGTGTCGGTGCTGAAGTGAAACCTGGCGACATTCTTGTCGGCAAGATCACTCCTAAATCCGAAACCGAACTCGCCCCAGAAGAGCGCCTCTTACGCGCCATCTTCGGTGAGAAAGCTGCTGACGTGAAAGACACCTCACTGCGTGTTCCTTCCGGCTGCACCGGCATCGTTATGGATGTGAAACTTGCTCAGCGCGGCGGCATCAATGCTGGCGACAAAGAGAAGCTTTCCCCAGCCGAAGCCAAGAAACAGATCAAGCAGATCGAAGAAGACTACCGCACGAAGAAGGAAGACCTCACCGAGCAGCTCACTGAGAAGCTCAGCGACATCCTTCTCAATGAGAAGATCCCGCTTGATGTAGTGAATGGTCAGACCGGTGAAATCATCATCGGCTCGAACAAGAAGATCACCAAGACTCTGCTGCGCAAGTTGGCTGAGACTTATGACTCTGTCGAAATCGACCCGAGCCCGATTCGCAACAAGATCTTCGACATCATTCAGGGCTTCGAACAGAAGTTCTCCGATGCGGATCATGAGCGTGAGCGTAACCTCGACCGCATCGAAACCAGTGAAGACGGCGTCGCAGACGGCGTTGTGAAGCAGGTTCGCGTGTTCGTCGCCAGCAAGCGTAAGCTTAGCGTCGGTGATAAGATGGCTGGTCGTCACGGAAACAAAGGCGTTGTCGCCACGATTGTTCCTGAAGAAGACATGCCGTTCCTCGAAAACGGAACTCCGGTTGATATCGTTCTTAACCCACTCGGCGTGCCATCTCGTATGAACGTCGGACAGGTTCTTGAAACCCACCTTGGTCTTGCTTGCAAGGCTCTGGGGATGAAGATCGCGACCCCTGTGTTTGATGGTATTCCTGAAACAAAAATCATGGAATACATCAAGGACGCCAAGAAGACACCAGGATACGAATGGATGGGTCTCAATGGTAAATCCAAGCTCTATGACGGGCGCACTGGTGAGGCTTTCAACCTCGATGTCGTTGTTGGTTATATCTACATGCTGAAACTCGGACATCTTGTCGCTGATAAGATCCATGCTCGTGCGGTCGGACCTTACTCTCTCGTCACGCAGCAGCCTCTGGGCGGAAAAGCTCAGTATGGTGGTCAGCGTTTCGGGGAAATGGAAGTCTGGGCACTTGAAGCCTACGGTGCCGCTTACACCTTGCAGGAACTCCTGACGGTGAAGTCGGATGACGTGCAGGGCCGAACACGAATCTATGAGCAGATTGTCAAAGGTGACAATTCGCTGGAAGCTGGCACGCCTGAATCCTTCAACGTGCTTATCAAAGAAATGCAGTCTCTCGGCCTCGATGTGAAGGTTCACAAACGCGCCACCCAGAATGTGGACGTCGAAATCATCGAACGATTCTCCGCTGGAATCTGATCAACCCTGAAATACAAGCCAACAAACCTTAACGCATCAATCTATGTCTATGAATGCTGACGCGAGCTTGAAAGAAATCTTCGGGGAAAAGCCCACTGGTGAGGAGTTCGACTCTGTGTCGATCTGTATCGCCTCGGCCGATCGTATCCGCTCTTGGAGTTCTGGTGAAGTCAAGAACCCAGAGACCATCAACTACCGTACGTTCAAACCAGAAAAGGGTGGCCTTTTCTGCGAGCGTATCTTTGGACCCACCCGTGACTGGGAGTGTGCTTGCGGCAAATACAAGCGCATCAAGCACAAGGGCGTCATCTGCGACCGCTGCGGCGTCGAAGTGACACTCTCCCGCGTGCGCCGTGAGCGCATGGGCCATATCGAACTTGCCGTGCCAGTGACCCACATTTGGTTCTACAAGTGCATGCCTTCACGCATCGGCCTCATGCTCGACATGACGGCCCGCAGCTTGGAGCGCGTCATTTATTATGAAGACTACATGGTCATCGAACCCGGCAGCACGCCACTTCAGCGTGGTCAGCTTCTGACCGAAGTCGAGCTGCGTGAAGCCGAAGAACAATACGGTGCAGACGCTTTTCGCGTGGGCATGGGAGCAGAGGCTATTCGCGATATTTTCAGCCAAATCAATCTGACTGATGCGATCAAGGAATTGGAAGAGGCGATGACCAAGACCAAGTCCAAGCAGATCCGCAAGAAGCTGGCTAAGCGTCTCAAGCTTTGCCAAGGTTTTGCTGAGTCCCACAGCCGCCCTGAGGCGATGATCATGGAAGTCCTTCCCGTCATCCCACCCGACCTTCGTCCGCTGGTGCCGCTGGAAGGTGGTCGTTTCGCGACCTCCGACTTGAACGATCTTTATCGTCGCGTCATCAATCGTAACAACCGTCTCAAGAACCTGCTCCAACTGCGCACACCGGATGTCATCATCCGTAATGAAAAGCGCATGTTGCAGGAAGCTGTGGACGCCTTGTTCGACAATGGTCGCCATGGTCGCCCAGTGACTGGTGCAGGTAATCGCCCGCTCAAATCCCTCTCCGACATGCTCAAGGGCAAGTCCGGTCGTTTCCGTCAGAACTTGCTCGGCAAGCGCGTCGATTACTCC